>JADFJY010000001.1 GCA_022565935.1 Nitrososphaerota archaeon | reverse complement strand
AATCATATATCAATAGTAGGAAGATTGCTTTCTGAAAATAAATGAATTGATTCTATTATCAAACATGTAAATAAAAATCAAAAAATTTCTACTATCATAGTTTGTGGAAAAGAAGTTTGGGGTCATAAAGCAGGTCACTCATTGTTTCAATTACATAAACATGGAGTTGATAAAAACAATCAAATAATTAATTCAACTAGTCCAGATCCATTTCTTACTGTTTCTAAATCTCAGATACAATATTTTCAAAATAAGATAACTCTAGTAAATTTAATCAATGAAACTGATCTTAAAATAATTTTAGATAAAATTAGAATTTCCTAGTATCCACTTCTCTGTCTTTCTCGATTAATTTCATTTTTCTTTTTGTACTCTGCTACAATATCATCTGGTGTAAGATTTAGCTCAAGTGATGCCTGAACAACAAAATGCCATATGTCAATTAATTCTTCTTTGGCTTCAGCTTTATCAAACTTAGTTGGTGTTTTCCACCATTTCCAATTAGTTGTCCTTTGTAATTCAACTGCCTCATGTATTATTGCAGTACACAATGCAGAAACTCTTCCTTCAGAATCTTTTGGATATCTATCCAAATTCATCATTTCTGATAGACCTTTTTGAAGTTTGAATATTGTATACAGTCTATCTTTTTCAGAAATTTCTTGTGTCAATGATAAATAAATTTGAGAAATTATTTAACTTAAGTCTTTTTAGAATTGGATCATTTTTTCATATATCTTGATTCGTTTTGAAATATCCCCATTTTTGATCTTTAGTAATCCATCTAATCCATATTTTTCAACTGCAAAGGATCCTAAGATATTTCCATAAACTACGGCTTTCTTAATCTCAGATATACTGGTTGATTTTTTGCTTGCAAGATATCCTATCATTGCACCTGCAAAAGAGTCACCTGCGCCTGTAGGATCCACCACATCTTCTAATGAAAAGCCTGCTGTTGGGAAAATAACATCATCATAAAACATCAAAGAACCATGTTCACCTTTCTTGATAATTACATATTTTGCTCCCCACTCCATCATTTTTTTTGCACATTTTATCAAGTTGAATTCTTTTGTAAGGAGTTTAGCTTCTTCATCGTTTATTACAACTGCATCTACAGCTTTAATCATCTTAATTACCGCTTCTCGTTTAGTAGAAATCCAAAAATCTATAGTGTCACACATGGAAAATTTTACCTTGTCAAATTCTTTTATTAATGAAGTATTCTGTTCAGGATCATTGTTTGCAAGATACACAAATTGAGATTTTCTGTAAGCTTCAGGAACAGTTGGCTTAAAATCAGATAGTACGTTTAATTCAGTTTTTAAAGTAGATCTTGTACTTAATGTATTATCATAACTTCCATCATAACGAAATGTTTTACCATTTTTTATAGTTAAACCTTGTAAATCCAAATGTTTGGATAAAATATTATGATACTGTTTTGGAAAATCTTTTCCAACTACTGCAATTAATCCAGTATTTACAAAATTGCTTGCAGAAATTGCTGCAAAAGTTGCTGCACCTCCTAGAATATTCTTTAATGTTTTTTTTGGAGTTCTAATTGTATCTAGTGCAGTAGAGCCAAAAACAGTAAGCATTTGAGAAGAAATTAATTTTGATGTATAAATTCTCTTGCTTGTTCTTCTGTTGGATAGTAAACAAATGGAACATCAATAGATGTAAAGAATAAATCATATTTTGTTACTCCCGAAATTTTTATAGATTGAGATTTATCATCCACATTAGAATCTGTATGATAAGTACCTTTTACATAAGTACTATCTAATGGCTGTAATGTGAATGGTTCTAATTGACCTTCTCCCACCATTTCATTATTAGAAATTATAAAGAATTCAGTTTCACCTGCAGTTAATATTAACAATGAAGGATTTTCAAATTGTAATTCAATATTATAGTTTGAACCTTGTTCATTCACATTCAATAATTCACTATGAGCAATGCTTACTTCTATCTGAGATGCAGATGCATATTGTGAATAACCAAAAATACTCATGCCTAGTACGAATAGAACAATAAGACCTCCTTTTTTAGAAGATTTCATGAACAATTATTGCAAAATTACCTTTTAACTAAAAAGGAAAAAAATCCCAATAAGTTGTGTAAAAGTTTTGATGTAATCTTAAATCTCCTTAGAGCTAACAAAATAAATCAAATTTTGATGACTGTTTATCATTGGCTAGAATAAAACTCAAACTTGGAGAAAATGAGATTGAAGTTGACTCTAGAGATTTCTATGTTGATAATCAAACACTAGGTGAAGTAATTGATAGTATTTCACATCATTTACCAGAAAATCATGCAAAAATTGTGTATGAAACTGAATCTATCACAAAATCAACTCAAGCCAAACATTCAGCTCTATTTGGTTTGGAATATCTAGATGATGCTGAAGTATATGAACCAGAATTTAGTGAACCAAAATATATTACATCTCATGAAATTAAATCAAAATTACGTATTTTAGAAACAAGTAGATTCTTTGATTCTCCAAGAACAGTCACTGAAACTGTTGAACAACTCAGGGAATATGGATGGGCTACAAGTCCGTTAGATGTATCAAAAGCTTTAGCAAAAATGGCATTAAGCAAGGAAATTATGAAAAACTCTCATGAGAATAGAACTCATTATTTTGTTCAAGAATCATTATTATCTAACTAACAAAATAATTACACTTTTCACAATTTGAAAAAGTTTCTCCAACTAAATGATCAAAATGTGTCTTACACTTATTACATGTATGATGCATCTCGAAATATCCATCACTCTCTACTTTCCCAATCCTATTTGATTCAAGATCTGTACTTTTGCACTTTATACAATGACATCCACATTCAATTTTCATGATTTTCTCCGATAATGTATGTATAGTTTGAATCCTTATACAAATCAATGGAAAAAAAAAGGGTAGTACCATTAGAAATTGATGATCATTTCAAGCTTTATGGAAAAGAACCATGGGAAGTGGAATATGGTGAAAAATGCCCGGTTTGTAATATCAGAATTGATGAATATGGTTTCTGTTCATGTGGTTCTAGTGGAGACTGAATTTTCTCATTACCGGTCCAACAAGAATCATCAAAAATCCTATTGCTAATGGAGCAATTATTGGAAATTCAGGAATTACTGTGGTTCCTACAATTATAATTTCTCCAGCAGTTTCAGGTTTTATGTTAAGCCAAACATGAGTTCCATTATTGTTGAATTTATTTGCATGAATTTTTTCATCATCAAGTAATACTACATATGGTTCCCATAACAATTCTAATGGAATTACTGCGGTGACAAATCTATTTTCTTTAGAAACATCAAATGTAATGCTCTTTGTCAGTTGATCAAAAATAAAGTCATCAATATTAGAATAGCTTCTAATTTCTACTACAAATTCTCTATCTTCCCATTTTACATTTTTAAAAATTTTTGGCTCATTAATAGAATATTCCAAAACCATTTGGCATCCATGACATAACATTCCTTTTTTCTCACTCAAAATAACAGGGTTTTCGTTAACAAAAATTAAATCAACTTCTTCAGGAAGAATAAAAGAAGTTGATTCAAGATATCTAAAGTCCCATGTCCAAACGTCATCTTTTTGAATAAGTACTTGATTAAGATCATACTCTATAACGGAATTTTCTCCAAATGGTAGAATTAACACTCCACTATTACCTCCAATTACTGTAAGTTGTTTTTCTTCTCCTTGTTCATTTGTTAGTGAAAGATTTGAAACTATTCCATAAATCAATTCCACTTGTATTGGAACATTAGATGAACGAATAACGTGTTTAACATGAACATCACCTACAGAATTTATAGTAACCTCTACAGATTTTTGCACAGCTTTTTCACCAATTGAAATCTGGGCATTTACTACAGGGATAATAGATATCATCAATAAAATTATTAAAAATCCAAAAATCTTTGTATTCATTTATTCCACAGTTACACGAATCATTTGTACTTTTTCTAAAGGACAATCATTGCCATCTCTTTTCAGATTTATGATTTTGTCTACTACATCCAGACCTTCTGTCACTTCCCCAAATACAGTATATTGTCTATCAAGGAATGTACTATCAGCAGTTACTATGAAAAATTGTGAGCCTGCACTATCAGGATCTTGTGATCTAGCCATGGAAACCATGCCTCGTAAATGAGATCTTGAACTAAATTCAGCCTTTATGTTATATCCTGGTCCACCTGTACCCCATGAACCTTTGTTATCAGTTTTTGTATTGGGATCACCCCCCTGAATCATAAATCCAGGAATAATTCTATGGAAAAGAGTTCCATCATAGAATCCATCTTTGGCTAATTTTTCAAAATTTCTAACTGTCTCTGGTGCTAATTCAGATATAAGTTTAAATGAAATCTTTCCAAAATTGGTTTCAATACTTGCTGTAGTCACTAAAATTTATTTATTATCTTATCATAAGAGTCTTTTGCGAAAATTTCCTTTAAATTATTTATTTATATTTTAAATATATTGAAAAATTTATAATTATTAATATATATTTTATTGATAAATTTATCGTAAAGACTGTGAATTTTTATTTTTTTAACAAGTAAAAGATCTGGTTTTATTAGATGCAACATTTCTGAAATTTAAAAAGTTATAGTCTTATATAGAACAAACAAAATTTAGAATTTGTTGAATCGCACAAACCAAAGCACGATAATTAAAGAAGCGATTAATTCTTATCTTGACAAAGGGGTAACTGATAAACAGGATATCTATACAAAAGTTGTTGATGAACTTGGTGTTCCAAGACCAACTGTTAGAAGAGTTGCAAGAGATCTAAGAACTGAATTACTAGAAAAGATCCAAATCTTACAATCTGATATGCCTAAAGTAATTATAACTTCTGAGAAAGACGAATAAATCAGGCTCTTTTTTTCTTTTTAATTATACTATTTTATGATTTTTAGCATTACTGTTATAAACAATGTTTTTTTTAAATAATTGATGGGCTATTTACGAAATCACTTAGCAACAGTAATAACTGGAATTTTTGCTGCAGTACTAACTGGACTTTGGCCATATTTTATTGACTTTGCACCAGATATGAACATTATTTTCATCATATCAGTTCCTATAACATGGTTTCTTACATTGATGTGTTGGTTAACCCAAAAAAGTACTGATTACATACATAAACAATCGTCAGTCCAAACTGATATCCAAAAAAGTACTGATTACATACATAAACAATTGTCAGTCCATCACTGATATCCAAAAAAAAGCTTGAGTAATACCCAAACCATTGTTACTATAACTACAGGTAATTAAGTCAATTTTTCTGAAATAAAATAAATTCAAAATTAATTATCTTTTAAACTAAATGACATAAAAGAAACTGTAAAACTAAAAGATAGTGAAATTGATAGATTAAATCAAGATATCTAAAATATACAAATTTTTGTTAGGATTGAATCACTAGAAACCGAATTAGATAATCTGAAAATATTGTATTCTAAAAGAGAAAAATAAGTAAATAGATCTAATCTTTACAATTACAACATACTACCCCATGATTATTCTTACAACTAGGGCAACTTACAGCACCACCATAATGGCATTTACATGAACACAATTCAGTTGGATCTTTTTTCAAACTTAATAATACTATTTCTTTGCCATGTTAATATTTTACGTTTGAACATAAATGAATTAGAATAAATTTTATTCTAAAATAGAGTTATTCTATAATATATTAAACTCTGCTCTTTACAAGTATTATTATTGGTTTGTTAATTATTAGATTTTCTAATACACATTTTTAACAATTATGAATTTGTTGCAGGAAATAATATGAACTAATACACTTTACTTAAATTACAGGAAATGAAAATAATTTTTATGAATACAAATTTAGATTACTAAACTCTCACGACGATAAATCTAGAAATATTTTTGATGTTAGTTATCTATTAAAATTTTTATAGAATATCTACACTCTAATCTTGACGTAATTTAGAAGCAAGTTCCAAAGTTTCATCTACCATTTCTTTTAGTCTATTTTGTGCATTTACATCTGAAACAGAATTATCAGTAATTGCTTCTGTTGTGAGAAACACAGCCTTTGGATTTGCTACTACTCTAAAGTATGATAACAGTTGTGTGATTAATGTCTGAACATCCGTGAAACCAATATTTCCAGAAGCTAAAATTGCCATTCCCGCTACTTTTCCTGCAGTTTTTTTATAATTGATATATTCAAACAAATTTTTTAATGCTGCACTAAAAAACGAATTGTAGATAGGAGTTCCTATTATCCAAACATCAGCATCTGTAATGTCATTTGCAGCTGTCTTTGTGGCTTCATTATATTCTTCACCGTATCCTCTATAGCATTCAATTTGACCATCTGAAAGATTAATCAATTTTGTGTCTTGGTTTTTTGATTTAGCATAATCATAGACATACTTCATCATAACTTGTGTAACAGCATTTTTTCTCGGACTTCCAGAAATAACTACAACTTTCATATCTTCAACAATTTATCTTTGTATATAAATTTCCATGACTCTAAAAATTTAACGGGCTTGGAGGGCTTCGATCCCTCGACCTGTACCTTAGGAGAGTACCACGCTATCCATGCTTCGCGTCAAATGACTCTGCGCCACAAGCCCAGCAAAAAAAAACACTCTTAATTATTTAAGCGTAATCAAGATTATTTCTTATCATTTCTTTAATTCCATTCCAATTTTTGTTTTCTTTGTCGTTCCATTTTTCAAAATACACGACATCTTTTAGATCAAGTCTTGGTAACCAATTTGCAGTCTCAAGATCTGGTTTTTCTGCAAATTCATTTACATATCCTAAACACAAGTATGCAACAGGAATTACATGTTCTGGTAACGCCAGAGTTTCTTTTAGAGTTTTATTTGAAAGAATACTTACCCATCCAAGACCCACTCCTTCTGTTCTTGCTGATAACCATAAATTTTGGATTGCGCAACATACACTGTATAGTCCTGCTTCAGGTATGCTTGATCTACCAATAACAAAAGGACCAAATTTTGTTGGATCATATGTAACACAAAGATTTACTGGAGCTTCTAAAATTCCTTCTAGCTTGAATGAAAGATATTTTGATTTCTTTGGTTCTTCAATTAATTTTGACGAACGATTTTTTTCTTCCTCAAATGATTCTTTAATTTTCTTTTTTGTTTCAATATTTTTTATCAAGATAAAATTCCATGGTTGAGAAAATCCTACTGATGGAGCATGATGTGCTGCATGTAGTATTTTTGATAAAATATCATCTTCTATAGGTTTTGAGATAAAATGAGATCTTACATCTCTTCTTGAATAAATTGCCTTGTAGAATCCTCTTTTCTCTTCTTCAGTAAAATCCTCTGTCAACTATTTCACATTTTTTTCCTTTTTATTCAGCCTTTCTTTTCTTAAACGTTAATAATGCCTGCACCTAGTCTTGTTTTTCAATGGGCCGGTAGTCTAGCTGGTTAGGATACCGCCTCGACACGGCGGTGATCGTGAGTTCGAATCTCACTCGGCCCACTTTCCTATTAAATTTCAATTTTGAATTCTTTTTCAATAGTCATCCATGTAGACTGAGCAGTAATACTTCCTTCTGCTGAAAAACTAGTAATTCTATTTTCTATGGCATCTTGATAAATTTCTGAATTAACTTCAGTTTTTTCAAGAACAAATATGTTTTTCAATGGAAGTTCATTACCTGGAAAAAATGCAGCCCTTCCTGGCATTGCAATATCAAATGTAGAGTATTGTGCTGAACCTAACAGAACACCATCTCCATAAAGTTGATACTCAATTAGTGGAACTGTAAATGTTGTATCACTTGGATTTTTTACAAGAAACGTGACATCAAATTTTACTTGATTATCTGTTGTGCTAACCTCTCTTAGTTCTACATTAATTAATTCAATTTCAACTTGCTCAATCTTCGCAGTATCAAGATTTCCATAATAAAAAATTCCTCCCATCAAAGCAAAAACTCCAACTAATGCAGCATAAACTGTCATTTTACTTTGAAGAGCCATTTCAATGCTATCAGATTATCTACAATTAAAAAAGGTTGTTAAGATCCAAATACATAATATTTGATTTAAAATATCGTATTCTATGACTGCATTAGAGCAAGCAATTCTAACTTGGATTCATCTTATTGCAGCTGCAATATGGGTAGGCGGTTCACTTTTCATTGGTATTGTATTTTCTCCACTTCTAAAAACAATGGCTGATTCTCTTGAAGAAAGAATGAAAATAATGATTCTAGTTGGAAAACGATTTAACAAAATTGCTGTTCCATCATTGATAATTTTAATGGCAACTGGATTGTATAGTTCTCATGTGTTACTCAGTAAACCTGAACTTCTTATTTCAACAAGTTATGGAACATTTCTAATTGTTAAGATAATTCTTGTAATTGCTCTAGTAATTACATATGCAGTACATGTTAGAGTAATTCGTAAGGATGTTGAAGAAAAAATTATGTCGAATAAAATGTCAGCATCACAAATTCAAAAATTAAGAAAAAAAATTATTATTCTTGGGGAAGTTACAGTATTTTTATCAATAGCAATTCTATTTTTTGCATCATTACTTGATGCTGGAGTTTGAGCTTCCCTCAATAATTACCTCAAATCCATTAGTTAATCTTCCAATTCCATATTTACAACCTGTAATTTTTGATGTAACAAACAAATTTGTCTCCAAGTGTTTTGTAATCTCTCTCACCTGAAATGTTGTTTTTTTCTGACCTAAACTTGCAGGAACTACAAGCATATCTGCTAAATTCTCATCTACTCCTAGTTGATTTTTAACAAATCTATCAAAATCTAAATCAAATCTTTGTGTTTTTTTATTAAACAACGCATCAACTCCTATAATTGAATGTTCATCAATACTGTAAATTAACAAAGATGCTCCTGAATCTATTGCTTCTTGATTTCTAATTTCTGTTTCAACAATAAAATTTTCTTTAGTTAATTTTTCTTTGATTTCATCAATTTGTTTTTTAATTTTTTTAATTGAAAGTTTTGAAAATGTACAAATTAATTTAACAGAATTTGTTTTTCTTTTTGTAAATGATACTGATTTTATAAGAGATGGATATACTTGCAAATTAATTTCTCCATTTCCTTTTGGATAGTAACCTCGTTTGCTCAATTTAACTGAAAATTTTATTCCCATTCTAGAATATGCCTCTCTTAGTATATGTTGAGTATAATCAATTGAAGGACTCCAAAGTACATCTGTACCACCCTTAATTGTCAAATTGAGTTTTTTTTGAGAAATAGCAACTATGGGAATTAAAACTTGTAAAATTAAAGAAATACTACCAGCTGTTCCTACATCTTCAATTAATTCTAAACTTTCGATATTATTTGGGATGAATTTTAAATCAATAGATCCTATCTCTGCTCCAATCACTTTAGCATTTGTAATTTTTTGAAGAATTTTTATCGTTGTAAGGTGTTGTGGTCTTAATCCTGGAATCTTTCTATTCTTTCTTATATTTTCTAAATGAATTGGTTGTTTTGTAATACACGAAAGTGAAATTGCTGAACGGATTATTTGTCCACCCCCTTCACCAAATCCTCCATTAATTTCTAAAAAATCCATAGTTTTTTCTAATTACAACTCTTTATGATAGTTTTTTAAAAAGAAATTATCTATATTTTTGTATGAACGGTTTGTTGATTGGGCGATTCCAACCTTTTCACTTGGGGCATCTTGAAGCATTACAATTTGCACTATCAAAAGTTGATAAATTATGGGTTGGCTTGGGCAGTTCTAACAAACCTGCACAAAAAAACAATCCTTTTTCTGCAGAGGAACGAAGAGATATGATTTTATCCTCAATTGATGATTCAATAAAAGAGAGAATTTCAATTTATTTTATTCCAGATTTGGATAATCATGTTGAATGGATTGAAAAAATAGATACTATTGTTCCAAAATTTGATATAGTTTTTTCAAACGATGAATTAACAAAACATCTGTATTCAAAAAGGACTGTTAAAATAATTACTATTCCATTTTTGAAAAGAGATGTATTATCAGGAACTAAGATTCGGAATCTAATTACTAGCGATCAAAAATGGGATGATCTTGTTCCTGAAGGTACAAAAAATTTTTTGATCAAAAATGGTGCAAAAGAGTATTTGAAAAATCTTTAATTATAAATAAACCTCATAATTCACTGACATCGTAGATTACAAATGGAATATCTTTCAATGCTACCAGGTCCAACAAATGTACCTAATAGAGTAATGAGGGCAATGCTTGCACCTATTATTAATCACAGAAGCGATGATTTTGTAGAATTATACACTGATGTTATTGAAAAAACTCAAAAAGTATTTGAAACACAAAATGATATTGTAGCTTTATCTGCATCTGGAACAGGTGCAGTAGAAGCAAGCGTAATTAATCTAGTAAAAAAAGATGATAAAATCATAATTCCTGTAAATGGAGAATTTAGTAATAGACTATCACAACTTATTGAAGGTCAAGGAGCTAATGTTGTTAGACTCCAAACTCCACCAGGACAAAATGCAACTTTTGATCAAATAAAAGAAGCATTTGATAACAATAAAGATGTTAAAGCATTCTATGTTGTTCACAATGAAACTTCTACTGGAACAATGGTAAATTATCTTGATAAAATATCTGACTTAACATCTAGAAATGATGCATTCTATGTTGTAGATTCTGTTTCTTTACTTGGAGGTGTTGAACTTCCAGTAGATAAATGGAATATTGATGTATGTCTAACTGGAGCACAAAAAGCACTTGCCGCCCCTCCAGGTATTTCACCAATATCTATAAGTGCTAAAGCTAAAAAATACATGATAGAAAACCCACCATCCACAGTGTACTTCAATTTAGCAAGATATTTCAAATATTACGAAGAATCAAAACATACTCCTTTCACTCCTGCATTACCTTTACTTTATGCATACAGAGAAGCACTAACAATAATTTTAGAAGAAGGATTACAAAATGTCTATAAGCGTCACAAGATTTGTTCTGATGCATTATACTCTGGATTAAGTGCAATTGGTTTAACACCATATGTTACAAAAGAAGAAGATCGTTCTATCACAATTGTTGCCTTAAATTATTTAGATGGACTCGAAGACAAGACTTTCAGAAGTACACTAGCAGACAAATTCAGAGTCTTGGTAGCAGGTGGTTTTGGAGATCTTAAAGGAAAGGTATTCAGAGTTGGATGTATGGGAGAAGTTAGTCCATATCATGTAATGCGAACCATTTCTGCAATTTCATCTACTTTAGCAATGATGGGATATGATACAGATGCTAAAGCAGGACTTAAAACTGCAGAAGAAAAACTAAAAGCTCTCTAAACTCTGTTAACTTAATATAAGGAAATTCGAGACCGAACACATTGACTTTCAATAAAGGCTCATTAATTCTAATAGATTATACTGCAAAGGTAAAAGATACTGATGAAGTCTTTGATACGACCATTGAAGAGGATGCAAAAAAACATTCTATTCATGAACAAAATGTCAAATATCAACCAAAACTAGTTTCTATAGGTGAAGTATCTTATCCTGTTCTCAAAGGATTAGATGAAGCACTTGCAAAAACATCTGTAGGAGATAAACTTACAGTTGAAGTTTCACCTGACAAAGGTTTTGGTGAAAGAGATCCAAAAAAAGTTAGAATGATTCCTATTCGAAAATTAGGCGAAGATGCAGAGAAAGTTTCAGTAGGTGATACAATTGATGTTGATAATAAAAGAGGAATTATTCGTTTAATTGGTTCTGGTAGAGTTCAAATAGATTATAATCATAGGTACGCAGGAAAAACAATTCTATATGATGTAAATGTAATAAAATCACTTGATTCTCCAAGTGACAAAATAGATGGAATTCTTAAAAATAGACTTCCTGTAGAGGAATCAAAAATTGTATTTGACTTAAAGGATAAACAAGTAAACATTACAATTCCTGAGGAAATTTTACGTGCAGATGGTTTACAAATAATGAAACATTTTATTCAATTAGATATTTTCAAGTTTGTTCCAACTTTAGAAAAAGCAAGTTTTGTTGAAACACATGTCAATAAACAAACTCAGGAGAAGAAATCTGAAACAAAAGAAAAAACAATTGAACAAAAGGCTGCATAAATTAAATCACTTTAGTACTCTTTGCAAGACTTCGTGCTCTTTTTTCAGTCATTTTAATTTCTTTTAAAATTGTATATCTCTCTGGTCGCAATCCTTGTGCCATAATTAGGGCTTTTATTATTATATCTGGTTTAAGACCAATTTGTTTTGCAGTTGTTGGAGCTTTGACATCTTTCAATGTCTTTACAATTTTTTTCCAATCTTGTCCTTGTAATTTTGCAATCATTATAGAACCAATTCCACATTTTTCTCCATGAAGTCCAATACCAGGAGCTATTTTATCAAGTGCGTGTGAAAAAAGATGTTCTGCACCAGAACATGGTCTACTGCTTCCTGCAATACATGATGCTACTCCTGCACTGATCAATCCTTCCACAATTATTCTTGCATCCAATCCTTCCTTTGCAAATCTGGAAGAATTTTCCATAACTATCTTGGCGCTCATCAAGGCTAGATTTGCAGCATATCTACCATAGTATTCTTTCTTCTTTTTGTGACCTAATTGCCAATCCTTTACTGCTATGAGATTTGCAATAAGATCTCCACAACCACTAGCTAACAACTTGGCTGGAGCTTTTCTAATTACATCAATATCTACAAAAACACCCATAGGTGCAGATGCCACAATCGAATGTGGCAAATCACTTTTTACAGAAACAAATGGACTTGCCATTCCATCATGAGAAGCTGCAGTTGGTAAACTTACAAATGGTTTACCTAAATTATATGAAATCAATTTTGCTATATCTACAGAACGACCTCCACCAATCCCAACCACCAAGTCCGAATTGTCTTTTTTAACATCTTTTTGAATTTTATTTAATGATTTTATTTGATTGTCTTTTGATGTATGCCAAATAAATCGAATTTTTTTTGCTTTGAGTGATTTTTCAATTTTTTTCCTTAAAACCTTTTGAACATTTATTCCAGAAATTAAAGAAACTTTTTTTGGTTTGTTTAATGAATTTAGAAATTTTCCAAAATCGCCAATATTCTTCTCACCAATTTCAATGAGCCTAGGAAGTTCCATCGTATGCGATTGCATGCGATCTTGATTTTTTGTCATTATTTATGATTTTCAGGGATCAAAAAGTTATTTAAAAGGGAACCTGCAATCCACTTTATCTTAATAGGTGTAATTTTTGTCGAACAACGTTGAAGAAAAAATTTTGCATGGGACAACCACTGTAGGTATCAAAGCTACCGATGGTGTTGTCTTATGTGCTGATATGAGAGCTAGTGCAGGTTATTTTATTGCAAACAATAACACGATGAAAATTCAAAAAATTGATTTGCACGCAGGATTAACATTGGCAGGTGGTGTGGCAGACGCACAAAATATTGTTGATATTTTACGTTATCATGCTAATCTTCACAGAGTTGAAAAACAAAGTCCAATCGCAATTCATTCACTTGCCAGACTTTGCTCATTGATATTTCATCAAAATAGAGGTTATCCATTCATGGCTGATATCTTGCTTGGTGGTTATGACACAAATGGCCCTGCATTATTTAATATTGATATGTTTGGTTCAGTTGAAGAAAAATCATATGTTACAACTGGTAGTGGTTCACCAGTGGCTTATGGTTTACTTGAAGAGGAATATCAAAAAGATATTACAGTTGAAGAAGCAAAAAAAATAGCTCTACGAGCTGTTAAAGCTGCAATAGTTAGAAATATTGGTACTGGTGATGGAATTAACATCTCAGTAATGGATAAAGATGGATTCCGTCTTTTGACAGATGAACAAAAGAAATCAGTCATCGAACTTTAGTGATTTTATGCAAAGAAAACAACAACAAAAAGAATTACCTTCTAGCCAAAATATAATGGCCACCATACTGCAAAGTATTCCAAAAGAGGCAGGTGTTACAAAAATTGAATATGAAGGACCACGAATTGCTCTTTACACAAAAACTCCTCGTTATCTGATGGAAAATAATGAAACAATATCAAATCTTGTTAATGTAATTAAAAAAAGAATTGTTGTAAGGACAGATGAATCCATTAGAAAACCTGAAGATGAAGCTAGACGAATTCTTGCAGAATGTGTTCCAAAAGAAGCAAATCTACAAGGAACTATTTTTGATACAGCCACTGGTGAAGTTTCAGTTGAAGTAAAAAGACCTTGGTTGTTACAAAGAGATGCTAAGGAATTCAATCACGCTGAAGTTACCGAAAAAACAGGATGGAAATTACGTATTAGAAAATCTACAACTATACCTTCACGTACAATTCAAACAATCAATGCAACTTTGAAACAATACTCTTCTGAGAGGAGCAAACAACTCAGACAAGTGGGTGATGAAATTTTCAGACCTAGGCTATCTCAAAGAACTGAAGTTTCTCTTTATACTCTTGGTGGATTTGGTCAAGTTGGTAGATCCTCTTTATTACTATCTACTCCTGAAAGTAAAATCTTAATTGATTGTGGAATTAATCCTGGAGCACGTTCACCAATGGATGCATTTCCAAGACTTGATTCTCTAAATCTGACACTAGACGAACTTGATGCAATAGTTATTGGGCATGCACACTTGGATCACACTGGATTCTTACCAACATTGTGTAAATATGGTTACAAAGGTCCAATTTATTGTACAGAACCAACACTTCCTATGATGAATCTAATTCAATTAGATGCAATCAAAGTAGCTACTGCACAAGGCAGAACTCCAATTTACTCAGAACGAGATGTTAAACAAGTCATGAGACAAGCAATTACTTTACCATATGGAACTGTTACTGATATTTCTCCTGACATAAAATTAGTTTTTGCAAATGCAGGTCATATTCTAGGTTCTGCTTTATGTCATTTTCATATTGGAAATGGTAATCATAATTTTGTTTATTCAGGTGATATAAAATTTGGAAAAAGTATTTTGTTTGAAGCTGCTAGTTGGAATTTTCCAAGAGTAGAAACATTGTTGATTGAAAGTACTTATGGTCTTAAAGAAGATATTCAACCAAGTAGACAAGAAGTAGAATCTGCTTTTATTAATGCAGTAAACAATACTTTGGCAGATGGAGGAAAAGTTTTGATTCCTATTCCAGCAGTTGGTCGTGCTCAAGAAATCATGATGGTAATAGATCACTATATGAAATCAGGAGAAATGATTGAAGCACCAGTCTTTACAGAAGGAATGATTTCTGAGGCATCAGCTATTCATGAATCCTATCCAGAATATCTAGCAAGAGAACTTAAGCAAAAGATCTTAGAAACTGATGATAACCCATTTGATTCTGAATATTTCACAAATATTGAGCATTCAGATGCTAGAGAAGAACCAATGAGAGAAAATTCACCATGTATTATTTTAGCAACATCAGGAATGTTAGAAGGCGGTCCTGTTTTAGAATACTTCAAAAACATTGCACCTGACAAAAAGAACAAAGTATTGTTTGTTTCTTACCAAGTTAATGGAACTATGGGAAGAAGGGTTCTTGATGGTTCTAAACAAGTATCTATGTTAGGAAGAGAGGGTAAAATTGAAGTTATTACCATTAATAGTAGTGTTGAAAGACTAGACGGATTCAGTGGTCACAGTGATTATAATCAATTGATGTCATTTGTACAAAGACTACGACCAAAACTTCGAAGAGTTCTAGTTAATCACGGAGAACGTAAAAAATCAGAAAATCTTGCTATGAATATTAGACGAATGTATAGGTTACCTGCACATTATCCTCAAATTCAAGAAGCTATAAAATTATTTTAGATCGTATTCTGGTTTCCAGATCTTTATGTTAGATGGAGCAATAATAATTCGTTCCTCTCCTAATCTTGCAATATCTGCACCAGCTGTTTTTGCAATAGAATATAATTCTTCAACTACTTTACGAAGTTGTTCTACATCCTTTTGTGCTAATGGTGTAACCCTTAAAATCAAAATCATTCCTTTTTTGATATCTTCTTTGATAGAATGAATATCACTGATGTCTCTAATTGTTATGGCCTTTAGATACGTTGGGCTTTCTTGTTTTTGCATCCTTGTTGAAAATCTGATCTACTCATTCAAAAACTCTTCCTTAATACTAACTAATTTTAAATTTTTTTACGCCTACATTCTGAATTTAATGTAAGATTGCTCTTCTGCACATTCTGAACTAACTTCATCAGTTGAATCTCTATTTTTAACAGAAACAATACTGTGTTCAGTTTTTGGTGCATCTGAATATCTTAGAGTTACAGCTGATGCAAATTCTACATGTAACTTTGCATTCTTACCACGTAAAATTGAAACTGGTCCTACGTAATCTTTAGCTTCAAGTAAAATATCACCAGGTAACGCTAATGCTTTAATCATTTCATTTTCATCTTTATTTCTTCCTACAACAAATTTTGTTTCTTCATCTAACCTAAAATGTCTTCCAATTTTTAACAAATCAATTTCATTAATTGTTGGAGTTTCCATATGATCAAACAAATCTTTAGCTTTAATTCCAAATTGTGGCTCTGTTAATAGACAACCACCACCTGCATTTGGTGGATTTTCAATTCCATATTCTTTAGCCATTTGTATTTGAATTTTTCTTTGTCTTCCTTTAATCATTCCAAGATTTTCTCTTTTGATCAAACCATCTTTTTCAGCATCTGTTGGTGGTAATAATCCAGCAGATAACGGTCTAACAATTTTTCCAGTTAAATTTGATTCTTTTTCAATAATATGTAATGATGATGCATGTTGACTCATTGGGCGTTGACCTAATACTTCACCTGAAATAATAAATTCTGCACCAATTTCTTCCATGTGTTTTTTTGCAGCATCAAACATCATAGTTCTGCAATCAACACATGGATTAAAACCAGCACCAATTCCATGTTTTGGATGTTTTAACATCTCAATGTATTCATCACCAAGATAAACTGTCTTTAAATTAATATTAAGATCATCAGCTCTTTCTCTAATTTCAAACCCACATCCTCTCCCACAATCAAAATCACAAAAAGGAGTTTTTATTGCAACAGCTGAAACTTCAAAACCTTGCTCTTGCATCATTCTTACTGCAAGTTGACTATCTAATCCTCCTGATAGTAATGCAACGACTTTCTTCTTTTCTTCTGTCATAAAGATCCAATCAAAATTTGCATATACAAACTTTACATCATACATAAATTGAGAAACAGAGATTTTTTTGTATGAAACAGCGTAGAAAAAATCTTTTAAAATATGCACAAAAGATCGGCTGTGATACACTAGTCACGTTTGAGCCTGAAAATTTGTTTTACATGACTGGATTTTGGGGTGAGGCAATAGGATTGCTTGAAAAAAATGGAAAAACAACTATCATTGCTCCAGAACTTGAAGTGGGAAGAGCAAAAGGAGAATCTCAAGACTGTGATGTAATTACAGCGGAACGTGGAACTGGTTTGATCTCTTCGCTTATAGAAAAAATTAAGAAAAATCAGGTTTGTACTGATTGCCAAAACTATTCTACCATGATGTCTCTGAAAAAATCAATTCCAAAAATTAAATCATCTACAGAACCATTTTATAATTCTCGTATAATTAAAGATGAAAAAGAAATCCAAATACTCAAAAAAGCTTCTAAAATCATAGATGAAATGTTCGATATTTGTTCGAAAACAATGAAAGTGGGTCAAAAAGAATCAGAATTACAAACAATTTTGATGGTATATGCAATGGAACAGCAAATGTTTGATACTGGATACAAATCTACACTAAATCCTCTAATTATTGCTGGAGGTCCTAATGGAGCTCTACCTCATGCTCAAGTATCTCAGAGAAAATTCAAAAAAGGAGATCTTGTAGTTACTGATCTTACACTGAGATACAAAGGATATGTTTCTGATGCAACTAGAACATTTGCAGTAGGAAAAATTTCAACTCAAGTAAATGAAGCATATGAAATCGTTAAAGAATCTCAAAAACTTGGTTTAAAAGCTGTTAAACCAAATGCAAATTGTAAAGATGTAGATTCTGCCTGTAGAAAATACATTGAAGAAAATAACTATGGTCAATACTTTATTCATTCTACCGGTCATGGAATTGGATTAGAAGTACATGAGCTTCCAACTGTTTCATATCAAAGTGAAATAAAATTAAAAGAAAACATGGCAATTACCGTAGAACCTGGAATCTATATTAAAAATAAATTTGGAATTCGAATAGAGGATTCGTTAATTGTAAGAAATCAACCTATTGTGATGCACAAATTTACTAAAGATTTAGTCACAATTTGAGGCTAATCATAAAAATCTACTAAATTAATTATGTATTTTGATTCTTGATTATTTGATGTAATTTTCTCAGAACTCACGTTTACATTCCAATCATAATTCATTTCCCCTTTGTGTGACTTGAAATTTAAAACAACTTGGTACTCTTCTGAATTAATATTTGATATAGTTAATTCAACTTTGGTTTTTTTGTTATCATAAATTTTTTCATCTGGGTATTTTTCATCTATTTTCATTGAAATTGCATCCATTACAGTTAATCCAGAATCATTTGGTCCATCATATTTCATTAAGATATCAATAACTTGTTGTTCTTCAGATGTAAGTTCTGGGAAACTACTTTCTAAATCCCCTTTCATCAAATCAGGAACTACAAATAGAATGAATAATCCCATGATACCAAGATAAATTGGTGCTCTTTTTCTAAGAAATGCTTTAAAATCAGATTTTTTTGGTTTTTTTTCTTTCTCTTTTCTATCTTTACCCATCTTTTTCTCCGAATCTCTAGTATTTTGCAGTTAAAATTAAAACTTGCCATGGAAAAATAATTTTACCATTTTTCTTTGTATATTGAATTGTTTTTTCTTTTACTAACTTCTTCAATTCTTTTCTTTTTGAATTTTCTAATGCATCTAGCTTTTCTTTTAATGGTTTTGCAATGTATTTAATATAATTTTTCCAATAGTCTTCAAATTTTCCAGGACTATAATAAAAAATAAATTCTTGTATAGATATCTTTGAGAATCCTGCTTTACTGATCTCTTCTCTTAATGCAGACTTTGTACCAAATCTATCGAGGTTTGGTGAACCAGGAGGGATATAATCTGGAATATACTGAGTTACTGAATCTAAAATACTACTAAAAAAAGGAACTCTATCTTTACTTCCGTGAACTGAAATTCCTATTTTACCTGATTTTTTGAGGCTATTTCTCATATTTTTTAGTGCTTTTTGGGCATTTGGAAAAAAGAACAATGCATATTGACAAGTAACAATATCAAATTTTTTTGAAAAATAAAATTTTTCTGCATCTATATTTACAAAATCTAAATTTGTTTTTCTTTCATTCCACTTTTTTGCTATTTTAATTGCAATAATGGAAGTGTCAACACCTACTACATATCCTACATTGCCAATTTTTTTTCGAATTTTTTTTGTTACTACACCAGTACCACATGCAATATCTAATACTGTGTCACCTTTGTTGATGTCCACTAATTCTATTAACTTTGAAGTACTTTGAAATGGTCCTATACATACACTGGCCCATCTTTTATGATAACGAGGTGCAACCTCATTCCAAATTTTCATGTTTCTTTGTTTATATTCAAAATGTTTGAGTTTCATTTGTAGAATCACTTAATCTATGACGTATTTTATGTAATCTTTTCAAGATCAGATTTTAACATTCTGCCAGTTTCATGATAGTATCTATGTTCAATTTGACCTAATTTTTCTTGGAATTTTTTATCCTTTAATTTTTTTAATTTTAATTCAATTTTTTTATATTCTGCAATTAGTTTTCGAAGTTCTGATTTTTTCATTTTATTTTTAATTCAATTTGTTTTTTGATAAACTTTGCAATCCTTTGTTTTTTCATCCATCCTGATACAACAACTTTCTTTGAATCTACAATGATTACTTGATTATTTTGAGGATTTTTTTTGTATCTTGATGAACCAATATCGTTTGCTACTATCATATCTGAAGATGATTCTTTTAATTTTTTTTGAGCAGATTTGATTAATTGATTTTTTGTGAGATTCGTCTCTGCCTTAAAACCTACTAGTAATACATTTTTTTGATATTTTTTGATTTGATCTATAATTTTTGGTACTTTTTTGAGGCTAATTTTTATCTTATTTTTGGAACTTTTGATCTTATTTTTGCTTGGATTTGTTGGAACATAATCTGCAACTGCTGCAGCCATAATTACAATATCAAATTTTTTCTTTAATTCTGTTTTAACAGCATTGTGCATTTCTTTGCTAGATGAAACATTGATAATCTTTGCACCCTTTGGTGGTTTTTCTACTCCAGGACCATAAACAAAAGTAACTTTGGCTCCTGCAGAAATTAATTCAGATGCTAAACTAACACCTGTTTTTCCTGTACTTTGATTTGTTATTACTCGTACAGGATCTATGTGTTCAATTGTTGGACCTGCAGTCATTAACACTTTTTTATTCTTTAATGTTGATATGAATCCAAATTTCTTTAAAACATATTCTAATACCTCTTCTGGTTCTGAAGCTTTAGCTTTTCCTTCAATCATTTGTGGTGCAAGAAATTCAATTTTATTTTTTAGAAATTCTATGTTCTTTTTTACAGCTAAATTATCATACATTGATTCATGCATAGCTAAACACATCAAGATTGGAATTTTTGATCCAAATCCTACAGTAAGTATAGTGGAAATTGGTGTATCATCAATTCCATTTGCTAATTTTCCTAATGTATTTGCAGTTGCAGGATATACAATTACTAGATCTGATTGATTATAATCTGCTAATCTAATATGTTCAAGTTCGCCTGTAAGTTTTGTAATTACTTTATTTCCTGTAGCCCATTTGAAATAGTCAGGCTGTATTAATTTTGTAGCTGCATTACTTACGACACATGTAACATCTGCACCATGTCTCATAAGTAATCTTGCAAGTTCTATTGCTTTGTATGCTGCAACACTTCCTGCAACACAGAGTACAATTCTTTTTTCTGATAATTCTACACCATGTGAACTAACAATATCTAATGATGGATGATCTTTTTTCTTTATTTTTTTTTTAACTACCAATTTGATCACGTAATTTTTTTAATTCTTTATCATCCATTGAAAACCAGTTTTTTTCTGATGGAAACACGCCTGATTCTACATCTTTTTTGTAATTCTCAAGAGATTTTACAATATCTTCAGATAAATTCATGTATCTTTTTGCAAACTTTGGTTTTATCTTATCGTACATTCCTAACAAATCTTGAACAACTAGTACTTGTCCATCACAATTTACTCCTGAACCAATTCCTATTGTGGGAACACTGACAGTTTCAGAAATTATCTCTGCAACTTCATGACTAACCATTTCTAATGTAATACTAAACACACCAGCTTCTTCAAGCTCTTTTGCATCCTCGATTAATCTCATCGCTGTATCTTTTGTTTTTCCTTGTACTTTGTATCCTTGTGATAATATTGTTGTTTGAGGTTGTAATCCAATATGGCCCATTACTGGAATTCCAACATCAACTATGGCACTAATTGTTTCAGCCATAATTGAACCTCCTTCAAGTTTTACTGCATCAGCTCCTGCTTTGATTAGTCTACCAGAATTATTGATGGCATCTTCTATACTTGCTTGGTATGACATAAATGGTAAATCAGATACTAGTAACGAATTTTCTCTTGCTCTACTAACTGCTTCTGTAAACATACACATTTGATCCATTGTTACAGGAATTGTATTTTCATAACCAAGCATTACCATTCCTGCACTATCACCAACTAACAATACATCAATTCCTGATTTATCACATAAAGAAGCCAGAGTATAATCATAACTTGTAATTACTGAAATTTTCTTCTTTTCTTTTTTCATGTTTAGAATATCTAATACTGTTTTATGCAACTCTGGCTCTCCTTGTAAGATTATTTTTTATTTGAATTACATTTTCTGTAAGATTTTTCTTATTATCAAAATTATTGATAATTTTCTGAAGAATTTTTCGATTCTTTTTAGATAGTTTTTTAGATTCATCAATTAACAAATCAATTGCACGTGTGACATTATCAACAATTGTAATGTTGGCTGTCTGTGAAGTTCTAGAAAGAGGATTTAGATCAAATGTGATAACAATTTTTCCTGCTTTTCTGAGAGCTATTGTTCTGTCTCCATCTTCTAATGGTACAACCACAACATCAGCTGCAAAAATTCCATTTTTATCAACAATTCGTCTAGCTGAATCAATATCTGATAGTTTTGTAGATGAAGTCTGGCTTGTACCTAAAATCTCTCTTGCACCATTCCTTCTAAGAGTCTTAATTATTGCTTGTTGTCTCTTTTTGTTAGCATAAAACAAATTCACCTCAAGTTTTGCTTTGATTTGTTTTGACAGTCTTACGATTTGTTTGGGACATAATGCTGCTATATTTCCATTAACAGAGATTACAGGTAAATCAGCCAAAAGAAGTTGTGCAGCTGCAGCCTTAATGGCTTGTTTTGCAGCCTTCCCTGTTTTTTCTCCTAACAGATAATCAAAAGCTTCTCCTCGCCCTTGAGCCAAGAGACCTTCTTTTGCAACTAATCCATTATTAAATCCACTTACTAGTTTTTCACGAATTAAAAGTGATTTAGCTCTCGGATGTGATTTAGGAATTAAAGGCATGTAATTTCAATTAATTGTAAAGAACTCTTGCCCCATTATCATCTAACTCTGATTTTATAATTATTCCATCTGGATATTTTTGTAAAATCTCTAAAACTTTATTTTCATCTTCTTTTGGAACCATTGAAAATATTGTCTCTCCAAAAAATGCAATTCCACACTTTATATTATTTTCAGATAATTCATTAACTAATTTTTGCATTTTTGGAGTTATAATATCTACAAATTTTGCAAATTCTAATGACATGTCTTGAAAATGTTCATAATTTTTTGATTCTAATAATCTATTTACCATTTTTCCACCAAGACCATTAATTTTAGATAAATGTTCTTTGATGAATTTATTCGTAGAAATAGGAGAAAAACATATCATAATTATAGAAATTTTTTCTGTAAAGATTTTTTCAACACTACCAATTCCTGGAGCCCCAGGTTTCACGCGAATTTCAAAACCACCATGAAATGATGCTAAAACATCACCTAATCCAGTTTTACAATTAACTTCTGCATTATGTGCAATTTGTCCAATTATTGTTTTATCTAATTTTGTTTCAAGAGCTTGATCTAATGCATATGATAGTGATAATGCAACTGCACCACTAGAACCTAAACCATATCCAACTGGAATTGATATCTCATGTTCAATATGAAAAAACTTGTTTGAAAATTTTCCAATCTTTAAAAATTCATTTAAAACAAATTCTGAAACATCTGTTTTATCTGATTGATATCCCTTTGTTGTGATTCTAAAGTTTGATTTTTGGTTATCTCTTGTATCAATTTTAACTCTTGTTGTAACTCCTAGTTTAATTGAGAATCCAGCTCCCATAGAACCTAAATTTTCTAAAGAACTTTGATTATCATCTAAATGAGCCTTGAAAAAGCCTGTAATGTGAGCAGGACAAAATGCCGTAGCCTCCATTGATCTTAGTATAAATTTTAGACAAAATATAAGAATATGGCTTAAATTAATTAAACTAGTATAAATTGACTAAATTTATTCGGCGCCTACAAAGAATTGGAAGTAGTATACTAGTATCTCTACCAAAAGAGTGGATTGATGCAAATAATCTAGAGAAAGGTAATCAAGTCGAGATTGAAACCGGACAAGGTAGCATATCAATTTCTGCAAACATAGAAAAACGCCCAACAAAAGAACTTGTAATTTCTTATCCGTTACCAAAAGAAGAAAACATTGTAGCTGACATTACAGGAGCTTATCTTTTAGGATATGATATCATTCAGATTAATTCAAAATCATTTGTTCCTGGAGAAGAGAGAGAAAAGATTCGTAATTCAACGAGGAGATTAGTTGGAATGGAAATTATTGAAGAAGATGCATCTCATATTAACATGCAATTTCTTTTGGATGCAACAACACTAAATCCAGAAAAAATTCTCAAACGAATGAGTTCAATTTCACTTGGTATGTACACTGATGTATCAAATGGATTAATTTTAGATGATAAATCAAACTTACAGACATTAGCAAATCGTGATGTTGAAGTAAATCGACAGTATTTTTTACTTGTTCGTTTAATACGTAGTACACTTGTCGATAAAAGATTAGCTAATATATTTAATTTAGAAAATATTGATGTACTTGACTATAGAGTTGCTGCAAATCTTCTTGAAAATGCAGGTGATTCAATTGTTGAACTTTCAAATTCTATTTATAATTCATCATTATCAAAAGAAAATTCAAAAAAAATCTTTGATGTAGTAAAGGATTTTAGTAAACTTGCAGAAAAATCTATTAATGCATTTACAAAACCTGATAGACTTTTAGCTATTGAAGCAATATCATTGCATAAAAAATATGAAGAAAAACTTGGTAAACTAAGAATTTCATTAGGTAATAAAAAACAGATTCCAATAGAGTTTCTTGATTTAGTGTATATGTTTAAAAAAATAGCACAATCTTGGGCCGATGTAGCAGATCTTGTACAGCCTATATACAATGAATAATTAGTATAGTTTCTTTTTAGCAGCAAAAGTTAAAACTGCACAAATTGTTTTTGAATCTTCAATTTTTCCAGATTTTATCATTCTAAGCAATTTTTGCATATCTATTTTTACTACAGATAATATCTCATCGTCATCTAGTTTCAAATCAGAAATTTTCTTTAATCCTGAGGCTACAAAACAGTGAATTTTTTCAGTATTGTAACCAATTGATGGGTAGTATGTGATTAATGGAGTCATCTTTTTTGCTCTATATCCAGTCTCTTCTTCTAGTTCTCTAAATGCACATTTTATTGGTTTTTCTCTTTTTTCTAATGTTCCAGCAGGAATTTCTAAAACATATCCATGAGGAAATCTATGTTGCTTAACAAGAATTACTTTGTTTGTTTCATCAAAAGCAAGTATTGCAGAAGCTCCTCGATGTTCGATCATTTCACGTTTGACTTTTCTTCCTTCTATTTTTCCTTCATAAATGCTAAGACCTAAAATTTTTCCTTCATAGATTTTCTTTCTCTTCACAAGTAATAATAAAAATTGTTATTATTTAATTTGTTTGATATGTTAGATGTAATTTAGATGATTTTTTGAAATCATTAATGGCTTTTTCTAACCATTTAGTATAAAATAAAATTTTTTTTGGAATGAATAAATCAGCAGATTTAACATTTTTGATAGTTCGAACTTTTTGAGTTAGTTCATCCATTTTGAAAATATTATCACTATACATAAATAAGACAATTTGATTTTTTGCAATAAAAGGAATTTGCAAATATGACTTGGAAAAAGTATTATTCATATTTTCTAATGTTTCTTTTAGATTACCTTCTATCCAAGTAAGAATAACATGAGGAATAAAATTTTCAATTTTTCTAGAATCATAAACTAAAGTAAATTGAATTCCATCATTTTCCTGTAATTTTTCAATACATCTTGTTATTGTTTTTGTTGACAAGTTTATACTCTTAGCAATATTTTCAATTTTTTGTCTAGGATCTTTAATTAATTTTTCCAGTATCTCCAAATCTGTTTTTGTAAGATTTGAACTAGATCCAGTGTTCTCTGCTTCAAAAATTGATAGGACTCTGACATCCTTCATCAATTTACTTGCAAGTTCAACTTTTTGCTTCACATTTTCTTTTACTACAATACCACAAACTGTAATTCCACCTATACACGGTACAACAAAATATGGTTCACCTACTAGACTCACCTGTTCTAAAATCTCATTGATATCTTCACCTGATACAACAAAGTACAAAACACCATAGCCCAAGACTGGTGGCTCAACTTTAATGAAAAATTCTTCAATAATTTCTCTTTTTTCCATTTTTTGAATTCTGGCACGTACTGCTCCACCAGATATTCCTAATTCTATGCCTATTTGTCTATCAGGCTTTCTACAATTATTCAAAAGTGTGCTTAGAATTTTCATATCTAATTTGTCCATTTTATCACCTAAAGTAACTCCATTGATTATAGAAATTACTTATTTAATATAAAATTGTCTATAATATAATTACTATACATCTATTACATTAAATATTAGACTATTTTATCAACTCTGTGGATTATAGATTAAGATTAGCAAAAAGAATGCTTTTCAACAAGAGAGGTAGTTTGATTGGTGCAGTTTTAGCTGTAACAATTGGAATAATGGTAATTCATGTAAATTTTGTAATATTTCAAGGATTGTTTGATGCCATAGTTAGAGATATCAGCGATTACAGAAATGGTGACATTCTTGTAACTGATGAATCTGATTATATCACCAAATCAGATTTATCACTTGTTAACTGGTTTGAAAGAATTCCATATGTTGAAGCAGCTACTCCGCGGCTTTCATCGACTGCTGAAATAAATATGACAAAATATGGAAAACTAATTGAAGAAACTAGAGTACCTTTAGTTGGTGTTGATCCATTCCGTGATATTAGAGCATCAACTGTTCATAAAACTGTTTCAGAAGGAAGCTATGTCTTTTCAAGAAATTCTATTGTGTTAGGATCTAATGTAGCAAGAGATCTTGGAGGAGCTCAAGTGGGAGATAGTGTTAAAGTTCTTGTAGTTGATAGATGGGGGCAAGATCAAATTCGAAGATTCACAGTTTCTGGAATTGCAAATTCACCTGGTGGTCAAGGATTTGATTATACTGCTGTAATACATATTGATACTTTACGTGATATGTTGAATAGAAATGGCGAATCCAGTTCATTCATGGTAAAACTAAATGATCCTTCCAAAGCATTAGAAGTAAAAGAATTCTTTTTGCGTTCATTTCCTAATGATGACTTTCTTGCACAAACTATAGAAGAATCAGCAGAACAACAACTTGCTGGTTTTAGATCTGGTATTGCAATGATCAACATAATAGGCTACTTTGGAATGATGTCATCAGCATTTGCTATTGTTACAATTCAAATGATGTTAGTAAATGGAAAAACTAAAGAAATTGGTATAATGAGAGCAATAGGAGCAAAAAGAAAAGATATTCTAATAATTTTCATTCTTCAAGGAATGATTATTGGGGCAATTGGTACTGGAGTGGGAACTGCAGCAGGATTAGGTTATACATTTTATGCAAAGGAAACAAAAATGTCATGGAATAATAGCCTCCCTCTTGAAGTCACCTATAACTGGGGAAAGATCATACAAACTGCTCTAACTTCATTTATCTTGGCAATTATTGCATCACTGTACCCATCGTATAGAGCAACCAAGCTGTTACCTGTGGAGGCTATGAGAACTGCCTAAAGTACTTGAAATAAAGAATCTAAGTAAGATTTACGGAGAAGGAGAAAACAAAGTAAAGGCTCTTGATAATGTATCATTTTCAATTGAACAGGGAGAAGTTGTCTTAGTTGTTGGGAGTTCCGGTTCTGGTAAATCTACATTACTTAACATGATTGGATTATTAGATAATCCAACAAATGGAAAGATCTTCATTGATGGAATTGATACTACAACACTTGGTGACAATAAAACTTCTTCATTTAGAAATAAAAAATTAGGATTTATTTTCCAATTTTCTAATTTACTCAGTGATCTATCAGTATTAGAAAATGTATTGTTACCCAGACAAATTGCTGGAACTAATAGTACTGCTGAAAAAGATGCTAGAGATTTACTAAAAGCAGTTGGACTTGAAGGCCAAATGTATCAGCGTACAAATAAGATTTCAGGTGGAGAATCTCAAAGAGCAGCAATTGCACGAGGACTAATAAATAAACCATCTATTGTTTTAGCAGATGAGCCAACTGGTAACCTTGATTCAGCAACTGCAAAAACAATTGTTCAATTAATGAAATCAATGGCAAAAAAACTTAATCAAACATTCATTATAGTTACACATGATAGACAACAATTTAGTGATGTAGATAGAGTAATAACAATAAAAGATGGTAAAGCCTTCGAAGGTTATCAGCCCTCAGAAATGGAGGTCTTAGCATAATGAATCTTAAACTATTGTTATCATTGTCTGTTATTGGACTTGTACCATTTATTTTTGATAACTCGTTTGCTCAAATAACATCTGGAGGATTTGGTAATTCTCCTTTTGAAAGGGATTTTGGAGATGTCAAATTTTTAGATGCATACTTTGGTAAGTTAAATCAAAAAATCGAAATTGAAGGAGGAGATAGTAATGTTCCATTTACAGTTGTATTTGCTAATGTAGGAACACAAGATATTACAGGAATTAGAGGTCAATTATCATTACCACTTGGTTTCTCTGCATCTGATGGTCCAGGTACAATAATTCATGCGGACAGTGATTCTAATTCTTTAGCAGGAGAAAATTTTCATCTAACTTTTTTTGTAAATCTTGATAAAAACGTACAAATTCAGCAGTATCCTGGAACTGTAAAAGTTGATTATTCTAGATTAAGAGAATCTGGAGTTAGAACAGCTTTTTCTGATTTTGATTTCAAGGTAACAGGTGATAGTGTGATTAATGTAAGAGCCTTAGAACCATTTCTTACATCTTTAAAATCTAATAATGTAGTAATTGAAATTGCAAATGATGGAACTGCTCCAATTTCTGGTGTAGATATTGTTGCAAGTAACACACAAACAGAACGTGCATCAACATTATCATCAACTACTAATATAGAAAATGTTGTTATTTTAGAATCAAGCTGGGATATTGGAAACATTGCTCCAAAGTCAGCTAGATATCTTACAGCAACAGTATATGTTCCTGAAGGACTTAAAGGTGAAACTCTGCGAATTCCTTTATCCATTTCATACTATAATGCACATGGTGATCAGCATACTATTGCAAAGATTGTTGATTTTTACATTAAAGGGTTGATTGATCTTAGAGTTTTCAATGTAGATGTAATTGAATTATCTGGAACACAAATGGTAATTGGAGAAATCATTAATGAAGGAAATGATGATGGACTGTTTGGTTTTGTAACAATTGATCCTCGTGGAGATTCTAATATCAAATCACATACTCAATTTATTGATGAGATTTCAACTGATGCACCAGTACCATTTAATTTACCAATAGAATTTGATGGTGAAACAAAATATGGAGAACATGATATTACCATTACTGTAAGATACAAAGACAGTATTAGAGATGAGATCTTTCTAACTCACGATGCAACAATCTTTGTTAAAGAACCAACTAGTGGTAATGAAGATGGTCCTGATTCAACAATTATAATTATTTCAATTATTTTGGCACTAGGTGCAGGAATTTACATTATACGCAGGCGTAAAAAAGCAGCAATCGAGGCTAGCAATTAAATCTTAAATCTAAAACAGAAAAATAAGGTCAATTCAAAATGAGATTAAGTATTGTTGTTTTAATTTTGGTTTTAGCTGTTGGAAGTGTTGTCATTCTTCTAGGTTTTCTTACAAATCAAGAGTATGTAATGATCCCTGAACTCTCTAATCAATATGAAAATTTAGAGAAATACAAGTATGAATTAGAAAAAATAAATCAATACAATCAACAAATCTTAAAAGATCTAGAAAAACAGATCAAAAACTCTACTGATATTCATCTAGAACCAATAAATGAAGAAATTATAATAATTAAACAAGTTGTTAATGAAAACAAAGAAGAACTTGAACGAGTAATCGAAAAATTGTCCCAAATGGAATCTAAACCTTAATCTAATACTAATTTCCAGTTCTGGGAAATCTACATCATAGTTATATCATATCTTAAGTAGGTAATTTTGGGTATGGCAAAGGGTGTATTTCTCTTTCTAGTAGGAAGTGTAGTTGGATTTATTACAACACCCCTTCTCTGAACATTTTTCTAAATTTGTATTAGGTATACTATATTTTCTAGACCGTAAGATTATAAGCAATTAGTAGATCTTGCGATCATGTCCGATAATGAGATTGAAGTCCCTAAAGAATTACGAGAATTCATGTTAGAAAAAGCAGAAGAAACTTTTCTAGGACAAAAAAATGGAGCAAACAAACAATATCGTTATGGTAATTTACACATTAGAGAATATGATGATAAATTTCTAGTTCATACAGACAAAATTGATCCTAGAGAAAATCCAATTGGACATCTAATTTATGATGCACCTGAAGTTCTAGTAGGTCTTGCATGTGCTGCAATAGGTGGTGCAAAGACAATCTCAGCTTTAAAGCAAAAAAAATCTCCAGTTACAGGAATAATAGGTTCTTTAGTTTTAGGTTATGCAGGATATCTAATTACAAAAAAGCTCAAAGACTCACAGGTGAAGTAACATCTTAACTATTCATACAATCCATGTTATTATCAAACTTTTACCATCTCTAATGGCTATGAGAAAAGATCGAAGAGAATGGGTACGAAAAGAGGGAAAAAATATTGACCAGGAAAAGTTCCGCAAAAATGCAAGACGTGTTCTAAAAACCTTTATCGAACTAGGACCAGTTTACATCAAGCTAGGACAATGGCTTTCATCTCGTGCAGATATCTTACCGCAACCATACATGGAGGAACTTGCAAAGCTACAAGACGATGTTCCAGCTGTACCATTTGATAAAGTTAAACCAACTATAGAAAAAGATATTGGAGATATCAATGAAATGTTTGATGAATTTGAAACAAAAGAGCTATCAGGAGCTTCACTAGGTATAGTATATCGAGGCAAAATAAATGGGCAGCAAGTAGTAGTTAAAGTAAAGCGTCCAGGAATTGAAAAGATGGTAAATGATGAAATACAAGTTCTAAAAAAGATTTTGCCAATTGGAATGCGTTTTGTTGATCCCAATTTACGATTATCAGTTGATGCAATGCTTGCACAATTTATTGAAACTATTCATGAAGAGATGGATTACATGAAAGAATCTCAAAATCTAAAAGCAATTTCAAAAAATGTCAAAGAATACAAAAATGTCATTGTACCCAAAGTGTACGATGAGTATACCTCAAAAAATGTAATTACAATGGAGTATGTTCCAGGTATCAAAATTACAGATATTGAAGCACTTGACAAGCTAGGAATAGATAGACAAAAGCTAGTCATAGACGTGCACAAGGTCTTTTTTACAATGCTACTCAGACACGCAATATTTCATGCAGACCCACATCCAGGTAACATAGCAGTTGGCAAAGAAGGTCAGATAATCCTATATGATTATGGAATGGTTGGAAGAATAGATAACGAAACAAGAGTACGATTAATTCGACTATACTTGGCGCTAGTTGAAAAAGACTCATCTAGAACCGTACAAGCAATGAGTGATCTTGGAATGCTAATGCCAGATTATAATAAAACAGTAATTGAGAAAGCCGTACAAATGACAGTGCAAGCAATGCATGGAAAAAAACCTGAAGAAATGGAAGTTAAAATGTTAATGGAACTTGCAAATAAAACAATGAGCAAATTTCCATTTATGTTGCCCAAAAATCTTGCACTATACATGAGAATGTCTTCTATAATAGAAGGAATTTATCATACACACAAAGTCAACTTCAAGTTTGTTAATGTTCTAAAACAAATTCTAGAAGAAGAGCATCTAATCAAAGATGCATACATTGAAGAAATAAAACGTTCTTTTACAAAGTTTGCAAAATCAATTGAAGATACAATTACAATAGCTCCAGAAATAAAGCGATTCATGGATGATAATCGAATGTATATGCAAATGCAAAGCACAAAATCTAATGTTCTCTTATCAGGTAGTATTTTATCATCTGCAATTTTTATTGGAAGTGCCCTAGTTTACCCCGTAAACGAAACATCTGGTATTGCTGGAATGATTGGCGCTTTAGCTGTAATGGCAATATTTGCAAAATTTAGAAAATAAACTTATTGAATAGGAATATTTTTTTCCGTGTTCTCAATTGGAATAGTAATAGTTAGAACACCTTCAGCATATTTGGCAGAATTAACTTGCTCTTTACCTTCTTTAATTCTCATTGGAAGTTTAATTTTTTTATCAATTATATCTGGTCGTTGTTTCCAGATTACAGTACCAGAAACATCATCATCTTTTTTTGCATTAATTGATAGAACATTTCCATGAATTGATAGTTTGATATTTTTTTTTGAAAATCCTGGGATATCAATTTTAATTATTAGATTATCATTTTCTTCAATCATATCAACTGGTGGCAATACAAATTCATAGAATTCTCTTGATTTGTTTCCAATTTCTTTGATTACTTCTTTAACAAATCCCATTTTGTGTTACATTCTTAATTTTTAGTTATAAACCTTGATAGATTTTAGATAAAATTTGATTATATCTATTTTTTTAGCAAAATAAAAAAAGTTTAGAATTTTCGTGAATCGCCTTCTAAAAGACCTGAACCATGATGAATTCTATCAATGTGTTTTGAAAGATCTTCTTTATTCTCAAAAATTGATTCACAGTAAGGACATGAAACTTTATCAGCCATAATATTATGCTGGTATCAGTTGGTATTAAATAATTTATCAATCATTAAACATGATAGATTTTTTAATCAATTAATTTCTCTGTTTTGGTAACTTATGATAATTGTAATTGAAGGTGGAGATCAAGCAGGTAAGTTAACACAATCAACTTTATTGGAAAAAGCGCTTAAAAAAAGAAAGATCAAAACTAAAGTATTTCATTTTCCTGACTACAAAACTCCAATAGGAAAAGAAATCAGAAAATATTTGGATGGAAAAAGAAAATTTACTCCTCAAGTAATTCATTGTCTTTTAGCTGCAAATAGATGGGAAAAACTAAATGAAATTTTAGCAGCTCAAGAAAAAAATTCTATTCTAATTATGAATCGTTATTATCATTCTAATTTGATTTATGGCATTGCAAATGGAATGAAACAAAAATGGCTTGAGAATCTTGATGCAGGCCTTCCAAAAGCTGATCTTGTAATTTTACTTGATGTGACACAAAAAGAGTCATTTCATCGACAGAAAACTCATAGAGACAAATTCGAAAAAAATGAAGAATTTTTAAGGAAAATATCTAAAATCTATCTAATTATTGCTAAGAAAAAACATTGGAAAATAATTGACGCTTCAAAGTCCAAACAAGAAATACATGAAGAAATTTTTAAAATATTATCAAAGAAAATAAAATTATGAAAAAAAGTCATCTAGATATAATTGATCCAATTCATGATTTCATTCGAGTCTATGAACATGAATTATCAATAATTGATGATCCACTTTTTCAGAGATTAAGACGAATTAGACAGCTTACTGGTGCACATTTGACCTATCCTGCAGCTCAACATACAAGATTCGAGCATTCATTGGGTGTTATGCATATTGCTAGTCAAGCAGGTCATTCATTATATGAAAAAGAAATTTTAAAATTAGATGATATTGAAATTCTTAGATTAGCTGGTCTCTTACATGATATAGGACATGGACCATTTTCTCATCTTTTTGAGGAAATAATTCAGGAAAAAAAAATTTCACATGAAGACTTTGGTAAAGAAATTATACTAAAATCTGAGATTGGTGACAATTTATCAAAAAATGGTTTTGACAAAAAACTCATTACAAAAGTTGCTTTTGGGAATTCCAAACTTCAATACATGAATGAAATCGTTTCAGGTACACTTAGTGCAGATATGATGGACTATTTACTTAGAGATGGTTATTTTACAGGAGCAGAACATGCTAAAATTGATCACAAAAGAATCACTCAATCACTTGATGTACATCAGAAAAAACTAGCTTTGGAGCGTTCAGCATTATATTCTTTTGAATCAATGATGTATTCTAGATATCAAATGTTCAAGGCAGTTTATTTTCATAAAACAGTAAGAGCAGCAGAAGTAATGCTGATTGAAGCGTTAAGATTATCTGATGACGAATTCGGTTTTACTAGTTTTAATCTAAATGAATATGTTAAACTTACAGATGAATACGTTTTATCAACTCTAATTTCATCAAAATCTCCAAAATTAAAACGTGCTAGACAATTTGCACAAGATTATCAAAACAGAAAATTACTAAAATGTGTTTTTGAGAGAATACTTACTAGCAAAACTAACTTGAAAAAAACACGAACTAACGAACTAAGAACTGCCATTTCTAGAAAATCTAAAGTTGATGAGACTGAAATTTTTGTAGATAGTTCTGTTACTCCATCAATTCCTCTTACACCATCTAAAAACGAATCAAAATCTATAATTTTGATAAAAAATGATAATGGAAAATCCTCTGCAAAGGAGATGCTAATTTCAGATATTCCTGTAGTTTCAGCAATTTCTGGATTCATGAATATTCTTAGAATTTATACTCATCAAAATAACAGGAAAAAAGTTGAAATTGCTGCAAAATCAATCCTTGGTGATCTAAATTGAAAAAGAAAATTGTGATTAAATTATCTGGTAAAGTTTTTGGAACAGATAATGTCAAAGCACTAAAAGATTATGCTCAATTTCTAGTAAAAATTAGTAAAATTTGTCAACCAATTATTGTTGCTGGAGGTGGAAGCATTGCACGACATTACATTTCTCATGCAAGATCCTCTGGCGCAGATGAATCTACTCTTGATGAACTTGGAATTGAAATTTCAAAACTTAATGCAAAACTATTGATTTATGCTCTAAAAAATAAAGCATATTCACATCCACCAACAACTTTACAGGAAGTAAAACATGCAGTAGATGATGGATTAATAGTTGTAACAGGTGGTTTACATCCTGGTCAAAGTACTAATGGCACTGCTGCGTTAATTGCTGAAAAAGTACATGCTGAACAATTCCTTAACGCTACTGATGTTGATGGAGTTTATGATAGGGATCCTAATAAATTCAAAACAGCAAAAAAATTTAAACGGATTGAAATAAGAAATTTGAGAAATATGTTAGTTCATGAAGATTCTATTGCAGGAGGCTATGACTTGATGGATATTGTTGCTCTAAAAATTATCGAGCGCTCCAAAATTAAAACAAGAATCATAAAGGCTGATCCAAAAATTATTGAAAAGGCCATAAAGGGTGACAATGTAGGCACTGAAATTATCCTCTCTTCAAAATAATTATTTAGAAATCTCGTTTTGAATTGTTGGTCTTGTTTGAGACCAAATCTGAATATCTTTTTCTGAATATTCAACAATTCCTGATTCTCTAAGTTTTTTGAAAATTGTTAGGGCTTCCTCTTTTGAAACTGCCTTTGATTGAGCCTTTGTAAAACCATCTTTATCTACAATAATTACTATATTTCCATCTGGGGAATTAATTATAGCAGTAAACTCTTCCTCCCCAACTGGAAAAAAATTACCATTAACTTTTTTGGTTGTCAAAGTTAACATCCCAAATCCTGCTGCTTCAAACATCTTCATTTGTGATTTGCTTGCTCTTTGTTTTCCTTCTTGAACTGCTTGAAAATACTGCATAATTTTTTTTGTCTCCAATGGTATAATAACTATCTTAACATTTAAGATATCTAAAGAGATGCAAAATTATGAATCGTAAAGTCTTTCTTGGTATTGCAGTTGTAGCATTACTTGCTGTATTAGGAGGAATTCTTTTTACAGGTCCACTACTGATTGTAACACCTCAAGATGAAATTCCTGTAGAGGATCCGAACATTACACTCGTTCCACCTCTTGAAGTTGAACTAGTTGATATTTCTGTTATTAGAATTTCAGAACGATCAGCTACAATTAAAATTGCATTTAAAATAATTAATCCTAATCCACGTGCTGTAATCATTCAAACTTTGGATTATCGACTATTTGAAACAGGTTATTCTGAGATTGAACATATCAAAGGTGGTGAAATAGGAACTAGACCTACGGGAATGGTTGAATTTGGTTCAAACTATTATGTTCTTCTTGGTGATAACTTTATCATACTAAAAGATACTATTGATATCAAAAATTCTGGAAATACTCCTGAACTGTGGACTAATCTTGAAGATAATACATCAACATGGCGAGTAACTGGTACTATCTATTCAAATCTAAGTTCTTTAACAAGTGGCCAAGAAAACGAACTTCATTTTGAATTTACAAAATAGAACTTATAGTATCATAAAATTTTAAAATTATGATAGTTTGTTTTTAGCAAAAAAATATTGGCAAAGTTATAAAAGTACGTTAAGAGAGTTTTTATCAAATGGCAGAAGCAGGTATAGCCGCATTTGGCGCAGCAGCAGGAGTCGCAATTGCTCTAGCAGTAGTGACTTTCGCACTTCGTGGTAAAGGACATCCAGAACCACTAGATTAAACAAAGGAAAAATCCTTTTTTCATATTTTTCATTTATCTAATCTGAATTTTTACCTGCACCCAATATTCCTAAAAGAGATACCTGTCTGGACATCTTCTTTTTCATGAAACATCTTTCATAATATTGACAATTAGAACAATCAGATGATGGTTCTAAGATAGGCGTTTTTTGTTCTTTAAGAAGATCATGTAAAACTCTGACTCTTCTGATTATTTCTTCAAACATCTTTTTGTTGCGTGTTAATGAAAAAGTTGTTTCTTTTCTGTCTCCTGTAATGTATACAATTACCCCATCAACTATATCATATATCCACATACATGCATTAAGATATAGAATATCATTTGCTTGGGGATTTTCTAACTCACCTATTGCCGATCTGAATAAAAGAACGGAATCATCTACTAACATATCGACCTGTCCCTTTAGCTTGATATCGTCTATTGCAAATTCTTTTGGCTCACTTCCATACTCTAATTTTCTTAACAATCCTGAGAGAAGTTCATTAAATCCCCTCCTTTCAATTTCACTGGGTTCAACTCTGTCATAATATGAGCGTCTTAGACATTGGACTACTTCTTGAAGATGAATAGTTTGAATATCTTTAGAATCTATATCAATTTCTAATTCTCTTCCTATAGAACCTATTGCACTTTGAATAATATTTCGATAATTTCTATCACCCATCATAGTATATCATCTTGAAATAAGATCAATATAGATTAATTCATAATCTTGTCTAGATACTTTGAAATTCTGCCTGAAAATGCAAGCGTAACAATATGAACTCCAAATCCTAATACTGCCCCTATAATCAGATTTCCTGTTCCATAGTAAATTCCCAAAAATATTCCTAATGATGGTAGAGCAAAAATCAATGCCATAGAGATACTTACCCAATTCGTAAGAACATCAATTGATGTCTCATTTTTTTTCGTTGGAAATTTACTCATATTTTATACCAGTCTATTCTGTCTCTAAAATCAATTTAGACATAGTGGTTTCAGTTGGTATTTTTTGTTCAACTGCGTATGCAATTGCTGCTAGATTTCTTACTTCATATGCAGTTAGTTTTGTAATTCCTACTGTTGTTGCTAAACTGAACATTTTTGTGAAAGAGTTTAACGAGGCTTTGTAAATTGCTATTTCAAAAGCTCTCTCAAATTCAGCTATTGCATCTAATTCATTTTCAACCTGAGGAACTAAATTAGCATATTTTGTGTTTGCAAGTTCATTGAATGCATCTCTTATTGATCCAGCTGAAATCATTCTTCCTAGCAAATCTTTTGCAGCTGGAGATTGAATTACAATCAAATCTTGAATTTGTTGTTCATCAAGTCCCCAGAACTTTCCTCTAATTACACTTAGAATATTATAAAAATCAATATCCATACTAATTAATCTACTTGCATCTATGTCTCCAGATTTTAGTGCCTTTACAAGACGTGTATACAAAATTTTATCAAAGTATGTATCAAAGATTTGGATATTTTTTTTATCTGCATACAAAGCTGCTGCTTTTGCAATCTCTTCACCAAATTCTACTTGGTTTAAACTTGCAACTGTTTCTTCCAAATCTTTTGCTATAAGCGCTTTGATTACAACATCTCTTTGCTTGATTAATTCTTCAGCACGAAGATTAATGTGAATTTCAATCTCTTCTTGAGATTTTCCCAAAGCTTTTCCTTTTAGAATTTGTTTTAAATTAGAAATGATAAATTTCAAATAATAAGCATCTAAGATGCGTGACTCACCTGCAGTTTTTGCTATGCTATAATGAACATCAGCTAGGTGACTTTTTAGAGCAGATTCAATACCCTGAGATGTGTAAGGTTTCTCAACATCTGATACTGCTTCTCCATAAACTGTATTTTTAATTCTCGTCATTAATTCATCAAGATCTCTTGATTCTGCCAAGGTTTGAAAATCAGCTTTTTTTAATAATTTTCCTTTTTTACTATACGACTTTACAGATGCAAAGACGTTTTTAGTTCCAGCCATTTTGTTTGTTCTCAATAAATTACTGATTTTAATGTTTGGCGTTATCTCGCTTGTGGTTTGGTTATTTCATTGAGGAATCTGATGGCCTCGTCTTTTTCTTGTTTTGATAGTTTTAAAAACGCCTCCAAAAACTCCTTTTGAATACTTAAAGACTCGTCTGAAATTTCCCTAAGTTTTGATAGATCAAAAGGAAGCAGATCTTTAATTTCATTATTGCAAAAAGCCTTGACATATTTTTGAAAAATTGAATATGTAAAATTAGGACTGGTCTTTAAAAGATTAGAGATAATTTTCTCAAAGTTTTTTTCACCAGATTCGGACTTGGAGAAAAAATCTTTTAGTAATTTTTCTCTATTATTAATTTCACTTATTGATAGTGCTATCAAAGTACCCTTTTTGGTTAAGTGATAATATGGGATTCCTATTTCCTGAAGAGCCTTTGGGCCTCTTTTTAGAGGTAATCTTCCATCCTCCTCTGCAATCTTCATAGGAAGCAAAATCTCATCCATATCACGAAAAATTCCTGAATAGATATTCTTCCATGATATTCCATGTTTTTTTGCTATTCTTTGAGAAATCCCTGTTCTTGTTCTTTCTGCAGGATTTGCATTGCTGGCAAGTATTGTGATGATTGCTCTTTGTCTATTTGCCTCACCTGTTAGTTCATCACCTTTAGTTTTGAATGTATTAAAAATTGCTAATTTTAAACCTGGTTCTCTCAATGATTTAGTTTTCATATTCTATGTTAATATCAAAGTATACTAAAATATAATAATTTACTATTTTACAAATTTTATAGTTTACAATCCTTAAATGTTCTCCAATTTCGATAAATTTAATGAATTCTAGGAACTACAAGTATGCTCTATTACTTGTAGCCGCAGTATCAATCACAGCAACTGGTGCTATGTCTATGGCATATGCACAAAGTGTTGATGATGGTATGGACGGATATGTATTAGGAACCAGTGGAATTTACACTGGTAATCCTAACGAGTGTTGGTTTGATGATGGCGAAGGTGGCATGCTCCCTTGTATGGTAGATACAGGTGATATGGCATGGATGCTTACGGCAACATCATTAGTACTCTTCATGACTCCCGGCGTTGCATTCTTTTATGGTGGTTTATCCAGATCAAAGAACGCAGTAAACGTCATCGGCATGACCTTTGTAATTATTGGTTTAATGTCAGTACAATGGGTTCTATGGGGATACTCGCTAGCATTCGCACCAAATGCAGATGAAGGCGCAAACATGTACATGGGAAGTTTAGACTATGCTGGCTTTAATATGGTCTCAGCATGGGCACCATTAGGTGAACCAGGACCTTGTGTAGACACATGGTCTAACGCTTACCAGATGCAACAGTTCAAAGATGCAGATGTTTGTAGTCAAGGTTGGCCGGGTACAGTACCTCACCAACTATTTGCAATGTTCCAAGCAACATTCGCAATTATCACTCCAGCACTAATTGTTGGTGGTTTGATTGACAGAATCAAATTCAGCGCATTAATCATATTCGTACTCTTATGGGGTACCTTCGTTTATGACCCAATAGCACACATGGTTTGGGGAGGCGGTCTCATAGGAGGAGGATCACTTGACCTTGATCCAGACTTATCGCCATCATACGCATTAGACTTTGCTGGTGGTACTGTAGTACACATTACTTCAGGATTCGCTGCATTGGCAGGAGCCTTAGTCCTTGGCAGAAGACTTGGATATGGCAAAGTTCCAATGGAACCACACAACATTCCAATGGTTGTACTAGGTGCATCCATACTTTGGTTTGGTTGGTTTGGTTTCAACGCAGGAAGTGAAGTAATGGTAGACGGCATTACCGTAAGCGCATGGACTGTAACTAATACCGCAACAGGTATGTCTTCAGTAACATGGGTCTTGATGTCATGGGCACATACCGGAAAACCAAGTATAGTAGGAGCTGCAACAGGTGCAGTAGCAGGATTGGTAGCAATCACTCCAGCTTCAGGTTGGGTAGGTCCAATGGCTTCGATTATAATAGGTATTGCTGCTGGAACAGTTTGTTATGCATGTATAGCATTCAAGAATGCACGCAAATGGGACGACGCGTTAGATGTATGGGGAGTACACGGAATGGGTGGTCTTACAGGTGCAATTTTGACTGGAACATTAGCTAGTCCACACGTTTGGGATACTGGAGACGGTATCGGCGCATGGACTGGTACTCCAGAAGGAATGGAACAGCAAGCAATCAGCATCATTGGTGCTGCAATATCAGTAGGTTATTCCTTTGGTGTTACCATTATAATCTTCAAGGTAATGGATACCATCTGGCCAGGTGGAATCAGAGTCACTCCTAAAGAAGAGGAGATTGGCATTGATTTGGCCCAGCACGGCGAAAGAGCATACGTTAACGAATAGAAAAAACCCTTTTCTTTTCTTTTTATTTTTTTTGAATACAAATCAATTTAGATTTGATCAATTTACCAAAATCATGTTAACTTCTACAACTAAACTTGATTCAATTCTTAACGACTCTAATATTTTAATTATTGATACTCGCTCTTTTAAGGAATATTCAGAAGGACATATTCCAGGGGCTGTTAATTTAGATCTGTTTGCATTTCATTGGATAGATACAACAAAAGAAGGAATACAAAATTTTAACAAACAAGCAGAGATGATATTTTCATTTGTTGGTATAAGCTCCAAAAAGAAAATTATTTTTTATGATGATGTTTCTGGTATGCTTGCTGCAAGAGGAGTTTGGATGTTAGAATATTTCTCTCATCCAGATGTATCTATATTAGATGGTGGCATGAAAAAATGGAAAAAAGAAAATCTATCAATTGAAACAAAAGCAAACCCTTTTCATCCCTCAAAATTTTCTGGAAAAATTAATCCTGAAATAATTTCTAGTTATGAATACATTTCTGAAAATATCAACACACTAAAGATTATTGATGCTAGATCTAAGGGGGAATTTGATGGAACTATTATCAGAGCAGCACAAGTAGGGCATATTCCAAAATCTGTCAATATTGATTGGAATCTCAATATCAACGATGATGGTACTTTCAAATCAGATGATGAACTATCCAAACTTTACCAAATGCCAAAAGATTCTGAAATAGTGACTTATTGTCAAGGAGCCTATCGTGCTGCCAACACATTTCTTGCATTAAAGAAACTTGGTTTTACGAATGTCCGCGTATATTTGGGCTCTTGGGGTGAATGGGGAAATAAACTAGATTTACCTGTGGAAAGATAATCGTGAAAAATAAACACTAAACATTACAACAAACTATGAACCAACTACCATTAATCCAAAAATGGCGAATCCAAGTATAACAAGTGCAGGAATTAAAGTAATTATGAATTCTTTTGACATAACCTTTCTATCTCCTACTTGTATTTTTTCTTATTCTTCCAAGAATATGTATTGTAAACCCTTTCTGGAACTAATAGTTTGAATGGTTGAGTACCACCAACATACCATTTTGTAAAGAACTCATAGAGGTGAAGCCTTAGTGACTGTATGTATACAATCAAACCTTCAATCATCATGATTCCTATTTGCCCTCCTATGATGAGCACAAGAGCCATTGGACTAGTAATTCCTCCCAAGTTTTCAAAGGCCTGGTTAACTGTAAGCAAAAGAGCGGCATGTACTAGAAGCATAATTCCTAATCGTGCATAACTGATCGAGTGTGCGAGACATTCAATAGTTTTTCCAAGTAAAACTTCCATCATTACACTTACCATATCTCCACCATCCTCTGGATGTTTTTTGTTATGTTTTATTCCACCAATTATCATCAGTATAACACATGCAAGTATGAGAATAATTGAAACTCTGACAACTATCCATACAACTGCCCACTCTCCAACTAGTATTGAAACCCAAGGAACAGCTTCTGTGTGAATTTTAGAATACATATTCATGACATCATAACCAGAACCTATTGCTCCCATCATCACTCCAAAAACTCCTAACCACATGAACAAATTTGGAATAGCTTCAAAAATCAGTCCATCTCTATTACCACTTTTCCAAAAGTTATGAATTCGTAAAAGAAAAGCCCATGATAAATGAATTACTCCCAAGAATAATGATACTTTTAAAATCATGATTACTTGATCAAATGTTAATTCTGCTACACTGATTGAACCTATCAACCATGAAATTGAATGAAGTGGTCCACCTTCATGTAACAGTGCTTCCATACCTGCCAAGTGTTCTATATGAAAACCAAATGCCTCTCCCTGAAAAATTCCAGCAAGCGCACCTGCTCCTCCCGACATTGCAAGTAACATTCCCCATCTTGACAGATTACCTTGTCCTTTGAATTTGAACAAGAGTCCTAAACACATTAACAATAACCCATGGCCTAAATCTGCAAACATTAATCCGTAAAATATTGGCCACATGAGTGCTATCATCCAAGTAGGATCAAATTCTCCTCGCTTGGGAATTCCTTGGCTGTTAGTAATTACTTCATATGTTCTAACCCATCTAGGATTATCCAAATAAACAGGAAGATCTGAAAGTGTCTCTTCATCTTTTATTTCTTCAGTAATTGATGTCCATTGACTTGTTGCTTCTTTGAACTTTTTTTCCATCTTCTTTGGGATATATCCTTGAATTACTGCAAAATTTTTGGTGCCACCAGGTTTACGTAATGTTTCAAGAACCTCTTTTGCTACAAACGAATTTTCATGCATTGTGAGAATTTCACGACGAATTTTTTTTGTGATAGAAGCTAATTCTTTTGAAATTGATTTTTGTTTTACTGTTAATTCTTTAATCTTTTCTTCTGCTAAAGAATATGCTTCACTTGGAATCTGAGGAAAATCTTTGGGTATGCTAAAAGGATTAGCATTAAGGGCTCGCATAACTTTGAGAATTTTATCAGAGTCATCAATACCTGAAATTATTATAATAGCTGATTTTTCTTTAGATTCTAAATCATATTTGAAAATTGGTATGCCTTCTAATGTTCTTTCAATCTCACCATAATCCGAAGAATTAATGACAAATAGATTTGTATAAAAATAATTCATTGATCCAAAACCACTAAGATCAACTTTCAGCTTGTTTGCAACTTGTAATGTTTCTTTTAATGATTTGAATTCTTCTAGAGAGTGATTAATCTCTGAATTTTCTTCTAATACTTTAGCTGCTTTAGTAATACTATCTGGAGTTTTCTCCAGATCTACAATCATGTCTTCAATTTCATCAATATCATAATTTGTCTTTTTAATTATAGTACCTTTGAAAAGAATTTCCATAATACCAACTCGTAGAGGAATATTCAATCCCTTAACCACATCTTCAATAAATTGGTGTGTTTTTTGTGCCCGTAAAAGAAGATCATCAATTTCAGGAGTTACTGTTTCATTATCAGTCTCCGTTTTATGAAACCATTCAAACTCAGCTAGACGTGATATTGCTTTTGGAGATTCAGTTCTTGGAAGTATAACACTGCCCATTAAAAGCTCTGCAACAGCCACACTTCCAACGACAATTATTACACTATAATATCTTTCTAAGATCAAATTGAAAACATGATTTTTTTTGAATTATTTCAGCTCCTCCCAAACATTAAAATCTATTATCCAATGACCACCTCATATTGGCATCTAATTCTACATTAGAACAATCCATTGACAAAGTTCTTATGAAAACTGAAAAAGAAGTTCTACTTGATCTCAAAAATTCAGGTTTAGATTCTCAACAAACACTAGATAACTCACTTCCAAAACTAGAACAAGAATTTGATAAAATCATCTCTGATGGTAAGAAAGAAGCTGACAAAATTGAAAAACAGATTATTGGTGGTGCTGATATAAAAGTTAGAAACAAACAACTTTTGTTATTAGAAGAAGGAGTTGACAAGGTCTTTGCAAAAGCTTTAGATCAAATATCAAATATTGATCGAAGTGGAGATTACGCAAATCTCATTAATAATTTGTTAGATGAATCAACTAAAATTTTAGGTACAACTGAAGTTACAGTTTTTACAAATGCCAAAGATAAAGATGTAGTTAAATCTGCATTATCTAAATTTTCAGGAGCTGAATTATCATCTGATACTATTGATTGTCTTGGTGGAATTATAATAAAATCTAAAGATGGTACAATGACATTTGATAATACGATAGATGCAAGAATTGATCGCTTGAAGCCTTTAATAAGGAAAGAGATTGCATCCACATTCGGAGTGGGAAATTAGTATGGTAGCTCAAGGAAAAATTGTTTGGGTAAGCGGTCCTGCTGTTAGAGCAGATGGCATGTCTGATGCAAAGATGTATGAAACTGTATCTGTTGGTAATTTAAAATTAATTGGTGAAGTCATTAAATTAACTGGTGATGTTGCATTTATTCAAGTCTATGAATCAACAAGTGGATTAAAACCAGGTGAGCCTGTGGTTGGTACTGGAAATCCACTTAGTGTATTATTAGGTCCAGGAATTATTGGACAACTTTATGATGGAATTCAAAGACCTCTAAGAGAACTATCAAAAAAATCTGGTTCATTCATTGGACGAGGTATTACAACTACTCCTGTTGATATGACAAAAAAATGGCATTTTGTACCAACTGTTAGTGTAGGTGATGAAGTAACTGGTGGAAGTGTACTTGGAACTGTTAAAGAATCAGAACTGATTGATCACTCTATTATGGTTCCACCAAATCACCCAGGTGGAAAAATCACAAATATTGTTACAGAAGGAGATTATAATATAGAAACTGAAATAGCTACAACTGAAAAAGATGGTAAAACCATTTCACTTAAGATGTATCATAAATGGCCTGTAAGAAAACCAAGACCAATCAAAAGTCGTTATGATCCTACTGTCCCACTTATTACTGGACAACGTGTAATAGACACATTTTTCCCAATTGCAAAAGGTGGAACTGGTTCAATTCCTGGAGCATTTGGAACAGGAAAGACTGTTACATTACACCAAATTGCAAAATGGGCAGATGCTCAAGTTGTTGTTTACATCGGTTGTGGTGAAAGAGGAAACGAGATGACTGAAGTTTTAGTTGACTTCCCAAAGCTCAAAGATCCACTTACTGGAAAACCACTTATGGACAGAACTATCCTTGTTGCAAATACAAGTAATATGCCAGTAGCTGCAAGAGAAGCAAGTATCTATACTGGTGTAACAATTGCAGAATATTATAGAGATATGGGGAAAGACGTTGTACTTGTAGCAGACTCTACAAGTAGATGGGCTGAAGCACTTAGAGAAATGAGTGGTAGATTAGAAGAGATGCCAGCAGAAGAAGGTTATCCATCATATCTTGCATCAAGACTAGCAGAATTTTATGAAAGAGCAGGTCGTGTTAGAGCAATTGGTAGTCCAGACCGTGATGGTTCAGTTACTATAATTGGTGCTGTATCTCCATCAGGTGGTGACTTTACAGAACCAGTTACAACTCATACAATGAGATTCATCAAAACTTTCTGGGCTTTGGATGCAAAACTTGCATACTCTAGGCATTATCCATCAATAAATTGGATGAATAGCTACTCTGGTTATCTTGCTGATATTGCTAAATGGTGGAGTGCAAATATCGATAAAGAGTGGTTTAACATTAGAAGTGAAGCATATGGAATTTTACAAAGAGAAGACACACTAAAAGAAATTGTCAGACTCTTAGGTCCAGAAGCATTACCTGATGAAGAAAAATTAATTCTTGAAGTTGCAAGAATGATTAAGATTGGTCTTTTACAACAAAATTCATTTGATGATGTTGATACTTTTTGCAGTCCAGAAAAACAGTTTAAGCTAATGAAACTATTTGTTGACTTTTACAATAAAGGTCAGCAAGCAATTAAAACAGGTGCAACATTAGCTGATATTCGTGTAATGTCTATCATCCCTTCACTTCTTAAAGCAAGAATGGAAATCAAAGATGATGAGATGTCAAAACTTGATCAATTAGAAAAAGATATGGAAGAACAATTCAAATCAATTACAGGAGTGAAAGTATCAAATTGACAATACAAGGCGGAGTTCAATACAACAAGATTGCTGAAATCAAAGGTCCGCTAGTAGTTGTAGATGATGTTGAGAATGCAGCATTCGATGAACTTGTTGAAATTGAAACTAAAGATGGAGAAAAAAGATTAGGTAAAGTTCTCGAAGTAGGAAACGGTAAGGCAATCGTTCAAGTTTTTGAGGGAACAACTGGATTATCTATCTCTGGAACAAGTGCTAGATTTGTAGGTAAACTTATGGAGATGCCAGTATCCAAAGCGCTACTTGGTAGAGTTTTTGATGGATTAGGTAGACCAAAAGATGGACTGCCAGATCCAATTGCTGATAAATTTGTTGACATTAATGGTGAACCAATGAATCCAGAACAACGTGAATATCCAAAAGACTTCATTCAAACTGGTATATCTGTTATTGATGGATTAATGACTCTAGTTAGAGGACAAAAACTTCCAATCTTTTCTGGTTCTGGTATGTCTCACAACCTTTTAGCAGCACAAATTGCAAGACAAGCAAGTGTTGTTGGAACACAAGATGACTTTGCTGTAGTCTTTGCAGCCATTGGTGTGCAATACAGTGAAGCAGAATATTTCAGACGAAGTCTTGAAGATTCTGGTGCACTAAAGAGAAGTGTTCTATTTCTAAATACAGCAGATGATCCTGCAATTGAAAGAATTATCACTCCACGTGTGGCTTTAACTGTCGCAGAATATTTGGCATTTGATTTAGGAATGCACGTTCTAGTTATAATGACTGACATGACAAACTATGCAGAAGCATTAAGAGAGATTAGTGCAGCAAGAGAAGAAGTTCCTGGAAGAAAAGGCTATCCTGGCTATCTTTACACTGACCTCTCAACAATCTATGAAAGAGCAGGTAAACTACAGGGAAGAAAAGGAAGTGTTACTCAAATTCCAATTTTATCAATGCCATCTGATGATATTACACACCCAATCCCTGACCTTACTGGTTACATTACAGAGGGTCAAATGGTAATTGGTAGAGATTTGTTCAGACAAGGAATTTATCCTCCAATCAATATTTTGATGAGTCTTAGTAGACTGATGAAAGACGGAATTGGTGAAGGTAGTACCAGAGCAGATCATAGTGAAGTTGCTAATCAAGTCTATGATGCATATTCTAGAGCACAAGAAGTTAGAGCACTAGCAGGTATTGTAGGTAAAGCAGGACTGACTGACATTGACTTGAAATACATGGATGTCGGTGATGTATTTGAAAAAGAACTCCTTTCACAAGCAACTGATGAGAACAGAACCATTGAAGAAACACTTGGTATCATGTGGAAAATTGTTTCTAAACTACCAAAGAATGAGATTACTAAAATCAAAGACAAATACGTAGACCAATATTATAAGGAAGAGTAATAAAATGTCATTTGGACAAAATGTCTCTGCAACAAAAATCGAACTTTTAAAATTTAAAAAATCTGCGCAAACTGCCATTATGGTTCAAAAAATTTTAGATGATAAACGCAAAGTTCTCTTAAAAAATATTGAAGAAATGATTGTAGAAGCCTCAAAAGCTAGAGGTGGAATCTGGGATCCTTTACAAGATATTTACAAGGCAGTAAATGAGGCATATTTAGCCTTAGGAACTGATACGGTTGACTCTGTTGCAGAATCCACACCACCTGTAATGCAAGTAGATGTTCATGTAAGAAGAGTAGTTGACGTAAAGATTCCAGCACTTACAGTTACTGAAAAAGATACAAAATCAATGCCTTATGGATTTGCTGATACAAATTCTTCAATTGATAGAGCAGCAAAACAAATCAAAGAACTACTTCCAAAAATCTGTAAAGCAGCAGAATATGAAAATTCAATCTTTAGCCTTGCAAAAGCATTAGAAAAGACACAAAAATTGTTAAATGCTCTTGAAAATGTCATTATTCCACAATATCAACAAAACGTTCGATACATTTCACAAGCTCTTGAAGAAAAAGAAAGAGAAGAATTCGCAAAGTTAAAAAAAGTCAAAGCTAAGATTCAAAGTAGGAAATCATGACAAAAGAAGAAATTAAAAAGTTACTTGAGAATTCGAAAAAGGTATTAGATGACGATCACGAAAATTTTGTAAAATCTATTAAAGATGATCTTACATTATTCAAAAAGAAAACATTAGATCAAATTTAGTACTTTAATATCATCATGATTTAAATATGGAATTATGAGGAATTCAGACAGATGAAATCTATTGTTTTATTGTTATTAGTAGCAGCAATTGCATTAGTGGCTGCAGGTCTTACAGATGTGGCATATGCTCAAGAAGGATCTACTGGTAGCACGAGTGATGGCTCCAAACTAATTGGTGCCGGTATAGCATTTGGTGTTGCAGCAGGCGGTGCCGGTGTTGGTTTAGGTCAAGTAGGTGCAGCAGGTCTTGCAGTAATTAGTGAGAATCCCGCATTACAATCCAAAGTATTCATCTTTGTAGGCATGGTAGAATCAATCGCTATCTATGGTATAGTTATGATGTTTATCATATTGGGACAATAAACCAAAACAAAATCTTTTTCAAATTTTTAAAATTTAATTATATTTTAGTTGATTTACATCTAATACTCTTGCACAATATCTACATTTGAGTACTCTACCGTCCTTGTCAATTACATCCATTATTGATTCAATGTGTTCTGTACTGTTTGTGATACATTCTGGATTTGAGCAACGAAAGATTCTATCAATCTCATTTGGAAGAGCAACCCTTCTTTTTTCAACTAGCTTGTAGTTTTTGATAATGTTAATTGTTGCATTTGGTACAATGACTGCAAGTTTGTTTGTATCGTCATCTTTTAGGAATTTATTTTCTACTTTAATGATATCTTTTTTCTTAAATTTACCACTTGGCACATTCAAGGCTATGGTAATCAGACTACCGTCTTTACCATCAATTCTTAATGCGTTAAGGACTTGAAGACCCTTACCTTCATCAATATGATCAATAACAGTACCTTCCTTGATTCGTCGAACTAAAAGTTCGGACTGATCCATCAGAATACTTTGTATAGTCTCCTGTATATATTATTGAAAGAATGAACGAGTTCTATCAAAAAGATATCATCTCAATTAAGGAATTTGATAAAGAAAAACTAGAGAAAATCTTTCTCTCGACAGATAAAATGATGCAACTAAACCCCATTGAACGAAGGGATATTTGCAAAGGAAAAACTTTGGCTTATCTATTTTATGAGCCAAGTACTAGAACTCGTCTTAGTTTTGATGCTGCTATGGCATCAATTGGAGGTAATTCCTTAGGAATCTCTGATATCTCTTCTTCTTCTACACAAAAAGGAGAAAGTCTTGCTGATACTGTACGTATAATGTCAATTTACTCTGATGTTCTAGTGCTGAGACATCCTTTAGATGGTTCAAGTAGATTTGCATCTGAAGTTTCAGATAAACCTGTAATCAATGCAGGTAGTGGTACAGAAGAACACCCAACTCAAGCAATTCAAGATTTGTTTACAATTAAGAAAGAAAAGAAAAAGATTGATGGTTTAAAGATTGGAATTGTTGGTGATCTAAAGTATGGACGAACTGTTTACTCTTTGTTGTATGGACTTGGAAACTATGATGTTGATGTTCATTTAATTTCTCCAGAATCTCTTAGAATACGTTCTGATTCAGTTTATGAAATCAAAAAGAGATTATCTTATACAGAATCTACTGATATTGAAGAACACATTGATGAACTTGATGTTCTTTATGTAACAAGAATCCAAAAAGAGAGATTTCCTGATGAAGAAGAATATCTCAAAGTCAAAGGAAGTTATGTCGTAGGATTGGATTTGTTAAAACAGATGAAAGATGATTCTATAATTTTACATCCACTACCAAGATTAGATGAAATCTCAAATGATGTTGATAAAACAAAAAATGCCAAATACTTTGAGCAAGCTGAATATGGAAAATATACACGTGCAGCTCTATTAGGCTTGATACTAAACGAAAACGGTTTTTAATTTATTTGAAAATCCGTATTCCATATATCTAGAGACATTACATTATGATTAGTTGACTCGAACAAAAATAATTCCAATTTTTCCTTTAGATTTAGTTTTATTTCCAAGACAGGAACTTCCACTTCGAATCTTTGAGCCTCGTTACAAGCAATTAGTTGATGATTGTATGCTAGGTAATGGTCAGTTCGGTGTATGTTTAATTGATGAAAAAAATTCTGTAAATGGTTGGAATTCTCCTAAACTGATAGGAACAATTGCCAAAATTACAAAGTGTGAAGACATTCAACTTGATGGATTACAATTACATATTGAGACTATAGGCAGAAACTCTTTTAAAATAAAAAAAATAATTTCTCCATTAATTTCTCAACCAACTAACTATGATCCACTTTCAGTAGAGGGACATCAAGAAATTTCTGAAATGCATGAGAAGGTTGGGACTGGAGAGAAAATGTACATACAAGCTGAAGTTGAAATGATTCCAGAAATCGATGAGAACATTTCACTTGACCGATGGGAAAAACTTGTTGAATTATGGAAAAAGAAAGTTGTTAAACAAGCATTGCCTCAAGTTGTTGAACCACATACATTAAAACATGTTTTAGAACAATACTATCTAACTACTGATACACCTACAATTGATTACATTTATTCATTATCTGCACTTGGCGCAAATGACCCAAATGAACTTCAAGCAATCTTGGAGGTTACAACAATGGAAGATTTAATTCAAAAAGTTGAAGAATTACTCACAATAAAATAGCCCCTGTTGGAATGAAAATAATGTTATCATTAACAAAATTTGGAATATTTGCAATAGTTTTGTGTTTGTTATTTCCAGCAAGTAGTGTTTATGGCCATGGAACCGGAATTGATACCATTTATTCAATAGATATCCAGGGAAAAGAAATCTCAATTACAGTAGAGATGCCGATGTATTTTGAAAATGATCAAGAACAAATCACAATTACTGCAACTGAAAAGGAAACAAAAGAAAATGCAAAAAATATTACATTTCTAATTGGTTTGTTTCATAACAATGAAATGATATTTAGAAACTATTTCTTTGCAGAAGATGGTGTTTTAGTAATTAAAATAATACCAACACAAGAAGGTAAGGTTACAATTCGTGGCGAACAAGATTCTATGCTTGGAGCATGGCATGGAACTGAATCTAATCCTATAGAAATTACAGGACCTTTGTTTAATTCAGGTGGTTTGTATAATTTTGAAATTGAAGTAAGAACCATTGATGAACCAACTAACATCATAGAGAATTCTGGTATCTATAATGCAGATTTGAGCATTATTGAGACCACCTCTTTCATTCAAAAAAACACAGAAAACCTTGATGTACAATTTAGTGTAAAGTCATATTTTGATAAAATTTCCAATTTTGAATATGATTCTGAGGCTAAACAAGTAGCATTTGAAATGCCATTTGACTGGAGTGAAAAACAAATGTCTCACGTACCTATTGTTCATGTAGAAGTTCATTTTCCAAAAGATCTTACTGAATTTTTTGCTCTTGGTTATTCTGGTTATGTAAACGGAATTAAGTTATTCAAGTCTTCAGTAACAATTGACGATTATACAGAAGAAGATAAAAGAATAGTTCATTTTATGTTGTTGCAAGATCATCTGAGATTTTTGAAAAATGAAATGAAAAAATCTAATGAGTCATTACCTGACAATTTAGTATTTACATTATTTACCAGTGAAAATATTGAGTTACCTTTAGTTGCATATACAAAAAGTGAGGATTTTAAATTAAATCTTTCATGGGATCCTGTAGAAATAGAACCCGGAATTAGCACAAACTTTGTTTTTACTATTAGAGATGGACAAACTAGTGAACCATTAAGAAATTCTGATTATACATTTATAATTATTCAAAATGAAAAGGAGATTTACCGTACCTCAGGGACAGCACAAATTGGTGGATACTTTGAAAAATTTACCTTTGCTGAAGATCAAACAGGTCCAATGATAATAAAATTTGAAAATATTCGAAATACGGGACAAGAAACTGAATTTGCAATTGTTGTTGTACCAGAATTTGGAACTATCACATTAATTATTTTAGTAACTTCAATAGTTGCAATGATTTTTGTTACTAAAAGAAATTCATTTAGATTTAGTATCTAAAGTGCAACAAGCTTTACAGTATCCATGTTTCTATTTGTCTGAAAATCTTTTGTCATTGTAATGACTTTTTCTGCATCACCACTCATAACAAAGAGCTCCATGCATTTTTCTTTCTCAATCTTACTATGAAGATGTGTTGTAATTAGATCCTCAAAGTTATGAGTAATTCCTGACACGACATGATCAAACTCATCATTATGTACAACTAAAAGAATTGCATGAATATCTCCAGCCAAATCTGACTTTTGTTTTTCTTCAGAAACAAAAGCCCTGATTCCTGCTCTGATAGCTTCAGACCTACCTGAAAATCCCATAGATGATTGTAATTTGTCTAATTCTGAGAGAATTTCATCATTTAATGAGATTGAAACTATTGGCATATGCCTAATGTTATTAATTATCTTATAAGTTTAGCAGTTAATGTTATTAATATTTTATAAATTTATTAATAATCTATATTGAATTGCTGCGTGAATATACAAATCAAGTTAGCAATAATTGCAATAGCAGTAATTATTCCATTAAGCTCCATTGCTATTTATGGAACTGACTCAAATCAACAATTTACAAAAATTGATAGTTCAAAACTACAAGTTATCCCGTCATTTTATCCACTTCAAGAATTTTCACAAAATGTTGGACAAGAAAAAGTAGATGTCACTTTACTTGTTCCTGTTGGAGTCAAACCTCATGATTGGAGACCAACTATTAAAGATGTACAAAAAATGCAAAAATCTGATTTAATTATTATCAATGGAATAGGTTTTGAAAATTGGGTTGATAATCTAAAAGAAATTGATTATCAAGGAGTGATAGTTGATACTAGTAATGGAATTTTAGTTAAGAATATTGATGAAGAAAATGAACATGATGAAGATTTTCACGGTTCTGGAGATCCACATATTTGGTTAAATCCTGTTTATGCAAAAATACAAGTTCAAAATATTGCAAATGCTTTTTCTAATTCAGATCCTAAAAATCAACAATATTATCAATCCAACGCAGTAAAATATATTGAACAATTAGACTTGCTTGATTCAAAAATTCGAAATGAATTATATAATTGTAGTAGTGATTTTGTGGCTTTTCATAATGCATTTTCATATTTTGCAGATGAATATGATCTGAATCAATATACAATTATTTCATCAAACAATCCATTTGGAGAAGCTACAGCAAAAACATTAGAAAATGTAATTTCTACAGCTAAAGAATTAAACATTAAAGTAATTTTTAGTGAAGAGAATGTTAATCCTAGAACATCTCAAATTATTGCAAATGAAATAGATGGTAAAATTCTAATTTTATCTCCAATAGAAGTTTTTACTGATGGAACTTACATTTCTAAAATGACTGAAAATCTTAACAATCTAAAAGAGGCATTATGTTGAAAGTAGTTGAAATTAACAATCTTACAGTTCAATATCCAGATGTTAAAGCACTTGATGATGTGAGTTTTATAATCAATCAGGGAGATTTTCTAGGTATAATTGGACCTAACGGTGCTGGTAAATCCACCCTTTTTGATTCAATGCTAGGACTTAATACAAAATACAAAGGAACTATCAAGTTTTTTGGCGAGGATATTAGAAAATCAAAAAATTATCTCAAAGAAATTGGATATGTGCCACAAAAACCAATCTTTGAAAAAAATTTTCCAGTTACAGTCAACGATGTTGTAAGAATGGGTT
>JADFJY010000088.1 GCA_022565935.1 Nitrososphaerota archaeon | reverse complement strand
TTGATAATCATAATTTGGTAATATGTATTTCTTAATTTTGTAGAGGGATTCGCATCTAAATCGGAGATTTTGTAATTTTAGATGTGATTAATTGGGCTTGATGTATGTTGGAATTCCAGCAGTTGTTATTATAGGGATTAGAAAGAAATTCTAAAAAATCATCTAGTTTTTACATCCCCATACGGATAATTTGTTGCGTGATTCCAAAAATCGCGATTACCAAATCGGGTAATCGAAACGCAATTATGAAGAACGGATTCTCTCCATTCTTCATGAGATTGGAAGGACCTATTCAGTTCTTTCAATCTCGCTTTTGATAAATTTCAGAAAAAGTCTCTCCATTGTATCGTTATGAATTAAGAATAGACAATACGCTTAAGTTTCTAATTCTTGCAGAAACTTTGTGACCGATGATAAAAAAATGAAAATTATCTGTAAATGGTGTAATGTTTCTAAAACTTGTCATATTGTTAGTCAAGAAATTACAGATCATCATGGAACCTATGGAATAGATAGTGTCATGATGGCCAAAGTTAAAATCCACAAGCATTTCAAAGGAAAAAATTATTGTAAAGGCTCAGATAGAACAATTACTGTGCCCCTAGATGAGACGGTAAAGTATAATGAAAAAAATCGAGATTAGATTCTAAAGACAATCGTTATTGTATGGATTGTAATTGGAATCTCTAACTTTTTTTATTTTCCAATCTTTCATGTCTTAATCTTTAAGGAAATAGATTTTTGACCAAATCGTTTCAGACTTTGGTTAATACTATCCAACAAAGTTATAATTTTTGGATAGTCCGTATTTTCAATCAGGTCATTTTTGATAACTACAAGATAATGTCTTATTTTTCTTACCTGACGTAGTTTTTTTGATTTTGATGCATCATAATTTTTCAAATCACTCAGGTTTGCTGAAATATCACATAGTTTGATCAGCTTTGCGTCAAATGATGCTTCTTTGAGTTGTTTGACATAGACTTGCTCTCTTTGTTTTCTAGTCAATGACATATCCTTTGATAGTGTTGATACCAATACTGCTACTCTACTTCCAAATTGCTCATACAAGTCATCAAAACTAGTTTCTGTATCTTCTATTGTGTCGTGAAGCCAACCTGCACAAAGTAGTTCTTCATCTATAACACCTAGGCTTTTGAGTCTATTCACCACAGATTCTAGATGTTTTGAATAGGAGGTTGTACCGTCTTTTCTCATCATTCCAGAATGTTTCTTTTTGGCAAATAATTCCGCATTTTTTACTAGTTCCAAAGGTATCTTCTTCACTTGACATTAACGATTATTCAGTATTGTGTTAAAGAAAGTCTTAATTTCATAAAATCCTTAGAAAATCTGTGTCAGTAATTCTATCTGATGATGAACTATGGAGTGCAGTAATCAAATATGGAAAAAATCAATCTAATTACAAAATGGAATATATTTTAAAAGGACTAAAAATGAATTAACATATGACAACTAGAACCCAGGTACTACTTCCTATTTTCATTGCAGCTGTAATAGTTGGAGTTGTTGGTTTGGCTACTCTTCCAAGTGAAATTAAATTAGAATCTGTTAAATTTCCTATGGGCACAATCAAAGTTGATGATATTCCACTTCAAGTACAGATTGCTGATACTGAACCTAGACGTGTTCGTGGGTTGATGTTTGAAGATCAACTTCCTTTTGATCAGGGAATGATATTTGTATTTGAAGAATCTGGTCTACATTCTTTGTGGATGCTTAACATGCAATTCTCGCTTGATATGATCTGGTTTGATCAAGACGGAAAAGTTGTTCATATTGAAACAGATGTTCCTCCATGTAAAACTGCATTAGAAATTACAACCTGCCAAAGCATTATTCCTGATGCTGAATCAGTTTATATTCTTGAAGTTACTTCCGGGTTTGTTAAACAAAATAATATTACAAAAAATTCAATTTTGAGTATTATCTCCATTTAGAATTGCAAAAACTTTTCATAGAATGATTGGCGTTGTATTTTATGAATAAATTGATTTTTGTACCAATTATACTTGGTATTGTAGTCGTTATTTCTTTACTTTTAATTTATGAAAATCCATCAGAAATTCAATCAATACCAATCTATGAAATGGGTTTTACTTATTATGATGTTGAAAAAATCAAAACATCTCTGGCAAAACAAAATATCTTCATGTCTACTCCTGCTGCAATTACTGATCATACTATCAAAGAATACTGTACCTTCTATGATGATGAAAATATTTTAAAAAGTGTCAAATATTGTACTACTACTGCACTCTTAGATTCTGATGGTGAACCTCTTGGAAATATTAACATGGGTGGAAATACTGATGGTCCAATTTTGGCACTTGCCATTATTGACGCCTCTCCATTCGTGGACTCGAGAGAAAATGAGGTTAACTTTGTTTTTCAGACAATGATTGAGACTTTGGTGTGTGATTGTTGGAAGGAAAAACAGCCAGGAGGTTTTGAATCAGTTAGTGCATGGTTAGATACTGCAAAAGAGAAATATGTTGAATCTTCAAAAACTACTCTAACATCAAAAATTACAGGTCTAGATAATATGAAACTGACTTTGGAGATTACCTCTAAAGATGAATCATATCTGTGGACATTAATTGTGCTAAAAATAGTCTAATTATATACAACAAAATTCTTTGATTGGCGATTACAATGATTGATAATCTATGGTTTGTTCCTCTTGGCTTTGTTGCAGGAGTATTGGGTTCTATGATTGGTCTTGGTGGTGGAATTATAGTAGTACCTGTATTGACATTTCTAGGATTTTCTCCTACTGTTGCAGCAAGTAACAGTCTTTTTGCTGCATTAAGTAATGCTATTGCATCAACTATCTCTTATTCTAGACAAAAAAGAATTGAATATTCATTAGGACTAAAACTTGGATTACTTACAATTCCTGGAACCATTCTTGGCGCAGTTATTTCTACAGATGTATCTCCTGATATTTTTAAAATTTTATTTGGCTTTGTACTGATTGCATCTGCAGCTTACATATTTTTGACAAAAAAAATTGAGACTAGAGAAAAAACACTATCCAAACAAATGATGGTTTTTGCAATAGGTGCTAGTTTCTTTGCAGGAATAATTTCTTCGTTTTTTGGAATAGGTGGTGGAATAATCTTTGTGCCTTTAATGGTAGTTGGAATGGGAATGGCAATGAAAAAAGCTGCTCCAACTTCTCAAATGATCTTATTATTTGCATCATTATCTGGAGTGATATCTCATAGTATTTTGGGACATCCTGATTTTACACAAGCAGGATTTTTAGCAATAGGTTCTTTTCTTGGTGGATTAGTTGGTGCAAGATTATCTTTAGATATCAAGGAAAGATATTTGAAAATTCTAGTGTCTGTTGTAATAATGATTGCAGCTGCAAAACTATTTTTTGATTCTATATCTGATGGCACAACTTTATTTGGATTTTAGCCTCGAATCTCTCTTTGTGTTTTTATAATAATTTTGTAATGTATGGTGTTCGTTAGGTCTTTGACCTAAAGGGCTGGAGAGACCCGTCGGCTCTCCGGTATTTTTACTCACTAAAATAACCCCTTTAGAGTTTTACATCAAGGAATCATTTTAGCTGGCAACTTGGGTGGTTGCTGGTTAGTTCCGCTACATCTACAATTAACCCCAAGAATGGTTCAAGCCTCTAAGAATTTGAATCTAAATGTAAAATCTGTTTAATTTTTTTCAATTATTTTTACAATCATTAAGAAATCCAAGAATCAAAGTTATTTTCAATAATATCTTTAGAATACTAATGCAAGATGACATCCGTCATGATATCATAAATTTAGAAAATGATATTTTACAAATAGAGGACAGCATTATAGAATTTTTGAGACCAAACAATGATCAAGAACTCAAAAAAGCACTTCATGAGCTAAAGTCGGAACTGAAACATCTAAGTATTCTTGCAAACGGAGCTCCCCTTGATAAAACTGAAGCAAGGAAGACTATGGATTTTTTAAGAACTCATTACGATCATCTACAAGAATTGTCTCTTCCTGCATAGACGGTCACTGAATTTTTTTGTATTATGAAAAACTAAAAGAGATAATAAACACTCTTGAAGTAAAAGCAAACAAACATCCGTTATGATTTAGGTTATATTGCGTTTTGAGTGACTGGGAGTGGGATTCCCTTTTTAGAGATTATCAGTAAAAATAGTATCCCCCCGTTCTGCTCGTAAAAAGTTACCCTAATCCACGTTATAATACAGATTATGTTGCGTTGGAGTTTTGGTAAATGCTAAAATTGTTGTGGATTGAATTATTTTTGCGAAGGATGAGAAAGGATTGTCATTAATTGTTTCGTCATACTGTCTGGCTTGCTTTTGACAAGTCTAGGTATGGAAAATTTTCTCACAAATGTTACACATAAATTTGTAAGGGCTGATTTGAATCCATTCGATACATCTAATACATTCTTTACTTGTCATACTATCTAA
>JADFJY010000013.1 GCA_022565935.1 Nitrososphaerota archaeon | reverse complement strand
ATCTTCATCTTTTGCAACTTGTTTCATTTCATCAGTAGCAATACCACGTCGTGCAGCAGTCATTTGTGTTGCCATGAAGTTATCTATGTATTTACCTGATTTAAACAATCATGAAAATTGCAAAAATAATTGATCGCTTAAAAATTTCTCCATACTATAATAAGAAAATTGATCGATCTTATATGATATAATTGGTTAGTGTATATTATGAGAACTTTTAAAGAATGCAAACATTGTGGTAGAGAATTTTACAATATGAATGATGAATTTTGTTCATTTGATTGTGTAACTCAATCATCATCCTAATAATCCAAATCAATTCAAATACAATTCTTGTTCCAAGTAATATTTTTCAAATTTAATTGTTGAAATTCTGCCCAAAATAGGCGCGATTATACGTTGAGATTCAGATGGGTTTGCAAAATTTTTTAATCTCGCTAATTCTTTCATTCAAATCAATTTCAGATAAAACTAATGAAATATAATTTCAAAGTTGTAGAGTTTCAAATTTAATAGATTCTATATCAGAAACATTTGTCATCTGGGTGGACTCCAGCTCTCTACAATACTATCATTGGTATTTCCAGAAACAAGATATTGTTTTCCACATTTAAAGCACTGCCATAAAAATTTATCATCTTTTTTTGCTTGATATTGCATAGGTAACAAACAAGTGGTACAGCGTAATTCTTTAGGTGTTGAATCATCCACAATAGGAATTTTTGTCATATATATAAAATAAATTATGCAAGTATAAAATTGATTTCAAAAAAACTCCAATTTCACATATATGATTATTTAAGGTACAAAGGAAAAACAAATTAGTATTGGAAATAGAAAAAATATTATGAATTTACTTTCAATTGGTGGTTCTGATCCTTCTTCAGGTGCAGGAATTCAAAGTGACATCAAAACTTTTTTGTCATTTAATGTACATGGTTTATCAGTAATTACTGCAATTACAAGTCAAAATACTTCAAGCTTTGGAATGGTTGAACCAGTATCAGAAAAAATTTTAAAAAATCAATTAGAGTATGTTATATCAGATTTTAAAATTGATGGGATAAAAATTGGGATGGTATACAATTCTCAAATTATCAAAGTACTTTATCATCAATTAAAAAAATCAAAAATTCCTATAGTTATTGATCCTGTACTTAAATCAACTACAGGTGGATCATTGATAGAAAGATCAGCTATCAAAGATTTTCAAAAATTCATAATTCCTATTGCAACAATAATTACACCAAATAAATTTGAGGCTGAAATTCTATCAAATACAAAGATTAATGCAAAAAACAGACCTAAGAAAATTGCAAAAATAATTCAAAAAATGGGAGCAAAAAATGTTGTGATTACAGGAATTGAGACAAAAAATAATCAAATATCAGATTTTGTACTTGAAAAAAACAATAGTTATTTTATTTCAGGAGACAAAATTTCTAAAATTAATCATGGTAGTGGGTGTAATTATTCTGCAGCCATGATCTTTGCACTTGCAAAAAATAAAAGCATAAAAGAATCAGTAAAATTTGCTAAACAATTTACACGTAATTCAATAAAAAATGCAAAAAATTTGGGAAAAGGTATCGCAATAACAGATATTCAAGAATATGATAAAATCAATTTAGAATTATCAGATACAATTAAAAAATTCATAGAAATTAAAAATATATATAAAAATATTCCAGAATGCCAAACAAATTTTGTATATTCCAAACAAAAACCAAAGTCTACAAAAGATGTTCTAGGTATTTCGGGAAGAATTGTAAAAACTGGAAAATATGTAGAGGTTGCAGGAAATTTGACATATGGTGGTTCTAAACATGTTGCAACAGCAGTGTTAACAATGAATAAAAAATTTCCACAGATTAGATCTGCAATAAATCTAAAATATCAAAAATCCACTATATCAAAAATTAAAAAATCACAATTAATAGTTTCTAGTTATGATAGAAGTAAAGAACCAAAATATGTGAAAATAAAAAATACTACAATAGAATGGGGAATAAAAAGTGTAATTAAAAATTCAAAGAAAGTATTTGATGTGATTTACCACAAAGGTGATTTTGGAAAAGAACCTATGATCATAGTATTTGGAAAAAATCCAAATGATGTTTTGAAAAAAATTTTAAAAATTATTTAATGTGAGTTTATTTAAAATCTATCCTTGAACATAAATAGTAACTCAGTAAATAGGATTTGTGAAAGCAGTTATTCTTGCTGGAGGATTAGGTACAAGACTTCAACCATACACAACATTTCTTCCAAAACCAATGTTACCTTTAGGTAAAAAACCCATCTTGGAACATCTAATTGAATGGACAAAGAAAAATGGCATCAAATCAATTGTGTTGTGTGTTAGTTATCTCAGAAAAACTATTGAAGACTACTTTGAAGATGGTAACAGATTTGGAGTTGACATAGAATACGCAATTTCAAGTAAGCCACTTGCTACTGCAGGTCAACTCAAAACTGCAGAAAAATTCATTGATGATACTTTTGTTTGCATATATGGAGATTCAATTTTTAATTTTAGTCTTAGAAATATGATAAAACAACATACCAAGAAAAAGGCATTTGTTACCATGAGTCTAAATGAGTACAAAACGAATTTACCTTATGGAGTAATCGAAACCTCCAAAACTGGAAAAGTCTTAAGTTGGAATGAAAAACCAGAGATTAAAGCTAATGTAAACATGGGATGTTATGTAATGGAACCAAAAATTATGAGTTTTATTCCAAAAAACAAGCCATATGGAATGGATGATGTTATAAAAAAAGCCATGAATAGAAAAAAATTAGTGAATAGTTTCATTACAAAAAATGGATTTACAGATATTGGCAACAAATCATCTTACAAAAAAGCATATCAAGAATATATTCAAAAACTAGGAAAGAACTGAAAATAAAAATGAGTGAACCAATCATCAGAGAATTAAGAAAAGAAGACCTCTGGAATGGATTTCTAACAACACTTGATTCGTTAAGACAAGCAAGTGATATTGACAGAAACAAAGCTGATGAAATTTTTGAAAAAATTAATTCAAATCCAGATCATATAGTAGCAGTTGCAGAATTAGATGGAAAAATTGTAGGATCTACAACACTTTTGATTGAGCCAAAATTTATTCACAAAGGTGGATTAGTAGGGCATATAGAAGATGTTGTAGTAGATAAAAAATTTCAAAGACAAAAAATAGGTGAAAAAATTATGAAATTTCTTCTTGAATTTGCAAAGAATAGTGGCTGCTATAAGACAATTTTAGATTGTACAGATGATGTAAAACCATTTTATGAAAAACTTGGTTTCAAGCATATTGCAAGTGAATTAAGATTTGATCACATCTAGAAATATTCTTTTTTAGGACGCCTTTTTCTCTGCTTGGTCAAATAAGCTCCAACACCCATAATAGGAATAGATAACACCATAAATAAAATTGGTAAATATTTTACAGAATCTGTAATGTATTTATCATCAATTCTAATTAGCATAGAATAACAAACATACATTCCTACTAACAGAATTATCCCACCTGCAATAATCATTCCTCCAATTCGTTTTGAACCATATTCTTTTGTCATGATATAGGCAATTCCTGCTAAAATTACAGCTGGGGCAAATCCAATTGAAATGAATTGAATTAGTTTTGTATCTGCAGAAAACGAACCAAAAAAGGCATCATCTTGAGGAATATCAATCATAAAGTTGTAAACTGAAATCATTTCTGCTGCAAACATTACAAACAAAGCAATACTAATTATTGCAAGCCATGTCTCAGTCGCCATAATTCTAACAAATTTTAGTTGATAAATAAACCATTCAAAAAATCATACAATTCCAACAAGAGCAGCTAATTCTTTCCTACATGCTGCCCCAAGTTTTTCAGCGGCATCTTCAGGAGATATATCATTTAAGAAAATTCCATACCCGCGTTCTAAACCAGACCAAGGTTTTGTAATTGGATATATTTCAATATGCCAATGAATTTGTCTACTGTTTTTCTTTTCAGGGGATAAATGGAACACCATACTATATGAAACATTTTTGATGGTTTTTGAAAGACCGCCCAAAGTTGACCTCAGAATTAATGATAAATCATTGATTTCTTTTTGAGTTATTTTAGAGAAACTAGTGGTATGTTTTTTGGGAGAAATCCAAAATTCATATGGATATGAAGCAGCCCATGGACAAAATGCAATAAATCCGTCTGTTTGAAGAACCTGTCTAGGACCACCAATCTCCTCATTTACTACCTGACACATAGGACAAACACCTTTCTCATTTAGAATTATGTGAGAGGCTTCTGCTTCCTCCTCAATTACTGGAGGAATTGTGGAGAATGTCAAAAGATGAAGATGAGGATGTGGATTTGTATTGCCAGCTAGTTCTCCATGATCACCATAAATTGTAACATAAGTTACTCCTTTTTGTGTATAAAGCCATCTTAATCTATCTTGAACTACAACAAGAACATTTGACCATTGTTCAGTATCAATTGTTGCAAATGTGTTTTTTTTATTTGGTGTTATAACAACAATATAATGATAGCCATATGCAGGTTCACTATAGAAAGGTCTATCGCTGTAAGAGTTTTCAGTGTCAATTGAAACTATAGGATTTTTACTTTCAAAAACTCTAATGGACCAATTCTTTACATAATCATCTTCATTATCTTGAAGACGTTGTAACATTCCTTCTCTTGCAACAAGAGACAAAACAGAAGGATTTGTCATGGATTCATTTCCAGGAGCAAAAGGAAATTTTTTTGGATCTACAACTTTGTCATCTTTTTTTGAAACAATCATGAAACGTTCAGAAACATAACCCTTGCGCATATCTCCCATAATTGTTATTGAAAGTAAATGTCTGTTAAAACGTTTACTAAGAACCAATTAATGTCAAAATTAAAAAAAATTACAATTAAATTTTCACAGTATTAGGAAAATCACACTTTCATCAAAAATGAACTGTTTTGAAAATCGAAAAAACTACAGAATTAATTTTCATATTTTATTTTGATCGTATATTTTGATGTAAGCTTTAAAGGAAAGTATCTGATCTTGGATAGACAGGGATATTTTGGATAACTCAGATATTCATATGATTTACGTCCTTTTAGATGGTGTTGGAGATCTTCCACACCCAGATTTAGATGGAAAAACACCACTAGAGGCTGCAAATACGCCAACGTTAGACAAAATTGCCAGCAATGGTGCAATAGGAGAAGTAATTTCTGTTGGAAAGGGAATTGCACCAGAATCAGATATTGCTGTTTTCAATATGTTAGGATACAAATTCAATCATACAGAATATGTTGGTCGTGGAGTGATTGAAGCCATAGGAATTGGAATTGACTTTAAAGATGGTGATTTAGCACTGAGAGGAAATTTTTCTACATTAAATGAAGAAGGAATTATCATAGATAGAAGAGCTGGAAGACATATTGAAAAAGAAGATACGTGTGGAATAGCAAAAGAAATTGAAGAAAATATCAAAATTTCTCATCCTGACACATCAGTTGTAGTTTCTCCAACAATTGGGCATAGAGTAACAGTTAGGATTAGAGTAAAATCTCAAAAACTATCGGCAAGAATAACTAATACTGATCCAGCATACAGCAATATTGGCGGTATGGGAGTAGCGAAAGCAGTTGGAGATTTCCTAAAAATTGAAAAATGTTTGCCGCTAGAAGGAACTGAAGATTCCAAATTTACTGCAAATCTTGTAAATGAATTTTCAGAACAAGCAATGGATATAATGAAAGATAGTAAAATTAACAAAAAAAGACAAGAACAAAACAAAAAGCAACTTAGTTGTATTTTACTTAGAGATGCAGGTAACAAATATCCAGATGTTATTCCAATTAATGAAAAATATGCTATGAAATTTTCATGTATTGTAGATATGCCAGTAGAGCTTGGAATTTCAGAAGTTCTCAAAATGAAAGCATATGAAGCTGGTGGACTAACAGACTATGAAGAAAAAGCAAGAGTAGCTGCTAATGCGATGAAGACTCAAAACGCAATTTATGTTCATCTCAAGGGACCAGATGAATTTGGTCATGATGGAGATGCAGTTGGAAAAACAAAAAACATAGAAGAAATTGATCAGAGATTTTTTAAAACCCTAATTGAAAACATTGACGCAAGTAAAGTAGCAATTATCATTTCAGCTGATCATTCAACACCATGTATTAACAAAGGACATAGTGATGATCCGGTTCCAGTTTTAGTTTCAGGTGATTTTATCAAAAATGATGGAACAACAAGAATGACTGAAGAGCAAGCTAAGAAAGGAAGTATTGGTTTGCTTCAAGGTGCAGAAGTAGTTCCAAAAGCTTTAGAATTAATTAAATCTCAAAAATAGTCAAGTTATTTGCTTGTTGCATTTCAATTGCTTTGTTTCTAATTCTGTCTACATCTATTGAATGGTATACAGAAGGGGATGTACCTAATTTCTCTAAAACTCTGTGTAACATTCCAATTCCAATGCTGAGCTCATCTTCTTGAGCATGTGCAAATGCAACTGCAAATAGAATTATTCCATTAACAATTTCTTTTTCTCGTCCAAAACACTTTTTCCAAACACCTTCAAATGCCTCATGACATTCCCAAAATCTTTCATTGTTAAAGTAGAAAATTCCATCTTGAATGCCTTGTTCTTTATCTATCTCTTCTTCTATAACATGCCGGATATTATCAATAGATCCTATTGGAGATAATCTTTCAACAAGTGTATCAAGGTCCTCTTTTTCAACTCCCACGTCTAACTCTACAAATTTACTTGCAATTCTGGCAACTCTTACTGATACATTGAGATCAGACGTGAGATCACGAGCCTTGTTGACTATCTCACGGGAATGTTCAGGACCATAGTCCTTATTTTTAAAATGTAGCATATAGCGTTCCATGACATTCATTTATAGGAATTTCTTAAATTTCTTTTCATATTACAATCAAGGTTTATATGAAATATCCAAAGGATTTTGGGTACATGTCCATTATTGAGACTATTGCAGACATAGACAACACATTTCTATCTAGAAGAGAGCTAACATGTAATTTTACAGGATTAGGTGGTAAACTCAAAAAACTTGAAGCTTTAGAGATGATTACTAAAAAATTCAAACTAGACGGCAAGGTTGTAATTCCAATGGGATTAAAAAATCATGTTGGAAAACCATTGATTACAGGAACTTTCTATGTTTATGATGATGAAGCATTGGCAAAAAGACAGATCAACCCAACAATTTTCTCAAGACTAGAAAGAACAAAAGCCAAACTAGCAGAAGCTGAAACAACAGAAGAAGCACCAGCAAAAGATACAGAAGTTAAAGAAGAAGAGTCAACAAAAAAATCCAAAAATGAAGAGAAGACTAAATGATGGTAGGAAAAAAAGGCTCTAGCCCAAATGTTTACAAATATTTCAAAATTGATGGTGATAAAATAACAAGAATGAGAAAAGTTTGTGCAAGATGTGGAAAAGGCGTATTTATGTCAAAACACAAAGACAGACAGACATGTGGAAAGTGTGGACTAACAGAATTTATTTAGTAAATTTCTTAAATTAGATAAATTTTCATTTAAAATTAAACACCAAATGTATGTATGTTTTTTTCACACTAGTACATTAAACATGATTTTGTTATAAAATTTAGCGTAAATTACCATAAATTACATCTAGCATGATACATGATATCGCTTTAAATGGGGTTTGTGTAATTTATTTTTCGTTGGTATTTACTAAACCTATAATTGAAATTGTAAATGTTGTAGCATCAGCTACAATAGACCAAAAATTAGATCTTTACAAAATTCAAAAAGAATTCCCTGATGTAGAGTACCATCCTGAACAATTTCCAGGTGCAGTATTTCGTCTAAAAACACCCAAAACGGCAACATTACTTTTCAGTACAGGAAAGATGGTATGTACTGGCTCAAAATCATCAGAACTTGCTGTGAAGGCTGTAAACTTGGTAGTTGAAAAATTAAGAAAAGGTGGAATCAAAATCAAAAAAGATGCAGTTGTTACTATACAAAATATTGTATCATCAATTAATCTTGGAGGACGGATTCATATTGAACGTGCAGCAAGAACGTTGCCCAGAAGTATGTATGAACCTGAACAATTTCCGGGTGTTATTCACAGAATGCTTGATCCTAAAACAGTTATTCTACTTTTTGCATCAGGAAAACTAGTCTGTACAGGAGCCAAAACCGAGAAGGATGTGTATCGCTCAGTAAATAATCTTCACAGTTTGCTTGAAGAAAAAGACTTGATGATGTATGATTAGATAGCCATTAACAGAAGTTAATACAATTTTTTTTTATGAATTTTAGAACTTTTTTCTTGTAATTGTTCAATTTTGGAAAGAAACGCAGGAGCCAATTTAATTTTAGAAAGAGATTCTACAGACAATTTTACAGTATTAGTATCTAAAGAGATATTAATTTTAGGTAGATTTCTATCAGCCCAAAATTTTATGGCTTTGTCTTCAAGTTTATAATCACGGAAACCAGCAGGAAATTTTTTTGTAATATGATTTAACAAAGTACGATCTTTGAAGACAACTCTTGGTTCAAACAATCTAGTTTCATCACTGTAAACATTTTCAAATAAATTTCCAGAAATTTCATCTGAAAGTAACTCCATCTTTGAAATTCTCCTTATTAATTCTAGAAAATGTAAAAACTCGTGTGCCAAAATTGCATGAATTGTTCCTTTAAGTCCATAAGCAACCAAAGGTGCAGAAATCTGGATTACAACCTGAAATTTATCTTCAAACAACACAGGAATTGTTCTAGCAAATAAAATTCCATACTCATAAGAATTTGGATCTGGAGATGATATTACAAGAGAAGGTTCTACATAGGCAATAGGAAATTTAATTCCTGAAGCTTTTTCAATTCTATTTATGCCTGCAACAGTTATTGGAAAACGTTTTACTGTAAGGTCATACACATCATCAGGAATGATTCCTTTGGTATGTGCATCTTTCAAGCGTACTAATGGATCCAATGCTCCACATCGAGAATTTTGAATGTAAAAACGTTGATTTAATCAGGATCTAGGTTTTCCTGATTTTGCTTTCTTTATTCTACGTCTATCTGCTGTTTGATCTGCGCGTCTTTTGTGTTTATTTTTTTTTCTTATTGGCATGTTTTTTTACAATTTCAACAGTAGTTAATTGTTATCATTATAACATTAATTGATAACAGATTTTTGAACATTAACATATCAACCTCTGATTGGCTAAAGATATTGAAGGATCATGGTATTTCAATATCAAGAAAATCAAATTCCTGACACATACATGCGGTGTTAAGAATTTGAGAAATTCCAGGTGAAACATCGTCACTATTTACAAATCGCTTTACCGGTAATCCTCCTTCAGTTTTGATAAACAAGGTAAATGCATTACTGGAATTTTTTCTGTATTTTACAGAGAAGATTTTTTTCTCAGAACGTTTTCCAGATTTTTCATAAACTACTATAGGATATTTTTGTAGATCTTTTAATTTTTTTAGATTTTTTGAATCAATTTTATCTTCGGTAGAAATTTTCATCTCAATTGATGAATTAAATTTAAGAGGTTTTTTTGGTGATTCTCGGACAAGTCTGAAATTAGTTATTTTAAGAAAAGTTGATTTTATTGAAGTTGATTTTAAATTTCTTTTTAGAGGATTTTGAATTTTAACAAAAAATGGTCGCCCTGTACCTAAAACTAAACTAGATTTATCTTCACCACCAATCCACGTAAATTTAGCAGTAGTTCCACCTAATTTTTCAAAAATGAATTGAGAGATGATTCCTTCAATGCTGTCAAATTCTGAAATTCCATGGAAATTACAGGTTCTACATCCTTTTCCAGAACAATTAGTACAAGATTTTTGCTTTTGTGAAATTCCTCTTAAAGTTTTGATATATCTTCCAGAAAAAGATATGGATTTTGAACGCAATTGGCAAGATTCATCTTTCAAGTTTATTGTAAAAGTTACTTCAGGATCCAAAAGATTAACAATCTTTTTTGTTTTTTTAGAAAATGACTTTCTTAATTCTCTAGATACATCAGTCTTTATGCTATCAATTCCTTTTAGTTTGTATTTGGAACGAATGTAATCATCTCTATCAACAATAGATGGTTTGATCATAGCACCTACACTAAATGACAAAAAAGAATAATTTGACGATATATCAATCATCATTTTCAAAAAATAATTTAGATTATCAAATAGATTTCTACAGATATAGCATTTTTGAGCAGAGTTTAGATTTTTTTTGAGTTTTTTACCAAGAAGTTTGTTTGATGTAAGATGTAATTGTTTAGAAAATAATCGCCCTAAGCAATTATCACACAATTGATATTTTTTTAAGATTTGATTTACAATAGGGGCAATTTTTTGATAATCAGACATTTCAGAAGAAAATTTTGCGTTTAAGACTAGCCTAATCCCATTTTTCTAAGTGTACCTTGCATTTGGCGTCCTTTGGAGGCCTTCATCATGTTCTTCGAGTTTTTGTAATTTTTTAAAAGTTCTTTAACATCACCTTCGGGCCATCCAGAACCACGAGCGATTCGTTTAATTCTAGATGAATTAAGTAAGTCAGGATTTGCTTTTTCATCTTTGGTCATACTTTGAATAATATATCGCCATTTTGATACTTTGTCTTCCATCTGATCTAGTTGATCTTCTTTTACCATTCCTGACATACCAGGCATACTCTCAAGAATTCCTTTCAATGAACCTACTTTGGTTACTTCTTCTAACTGAAATAAGAAATCCTCCATGTTCATTTTTCCACTAGTGATCCTTTTCATTCTCACATCATCACCTTCTTCTTCTAACCGTTTTGCCAAATCAAGTACTGCTTGAATATCACCCATTCCAAGTAATCTCCCAACAAAGCGTGTCGGAGAAAATTTTTCTAAATCATCAATTCGTTCACCAGTACCAATGTACATTATTTGTGCACCAGTAGCTGCAGATGCTGCAAGTGCGCCACCACCTTTTGCGGAACTATCTAATTTTGTAATTATTATACCACCTACAGGAACAATTTTATGAAATGCTTCTGCCTGAGCGTAACATTGTTGTCCTATAGTTCCATCAATTACAAGCAATGCTAAATCAGGTTCTGCAGCTTTGTTGATTCTAGACATTTCTTCAAGCAAATCTGTTTCTTCTTTGTGTCGTCCTGCAGTATCAATTAGAATTACATCTAATGGTTGTCCTCCAAAATATTTTAATCCATTTTTTACAATATTTGGAGAATCTTTGTTATTTTCTTCACCATATACTTCAACACTTGATTTTTCACACATCGTTTTGAGTTGAACTAATGCTCCAGGTCTATAGGTATCAGCACCCACAACCCCAACTTTGTATCCTTGTCTAGTTAGAAATTTGGCAAGTTTTGCAGTAACAGTGGTTTTACCACTACCTTGAATTCCAATTAAAATTATTTTATTTTGTTTTCCAGGTTTAAAATCAAAATCAGATTCATGTCCTAGTAATTTTGAAAGCTCGTCATATAGTATTTTTACAATATGATCCTTACGCGAAAGACCAGGAGGAGGAGTTTCATTTAGTGCTCGTTCTTCTAGTTGTTTTGTAATTTCAAGAACTAATCTGACATTAACATCGGATTGTAACAATGCCCTTTGAACATCTTTTGAGAGTTCTTTGATTAGTTCTTCATCTATTCCTGAAGACTTTACAATCTTTTTAATTGCAGCCCCTAAACTCTCTTTAAGTCCATCAAGCATTGTAATTCAATTCTGCATCCATTATTTCAAACCTTCCTCTATATCCATCCCATATTTTTTTGGCTTGGTTAATTTTGATCGGATTTGAAAAAAGAGGGCAGCCAACCACAAATGTTTCAGCTTCACCTCCCTCAAAATTCAAGTTAAATCCAAATTTCTCAGACAAATGTTTTAAAGTATCAATATCAGATTTTGTTATTTCTTTTCCAAGCCAAGTATCATCTAAACCATCACAGGATACAGTAATCATAATAAAAATAAAATTGGAATCTAGTAAATTATTCAGGTATTGTACTGGTTCTGTATTCCACAATGGTGTTATTACAACTAAATTTAATTTTGAACAAATAGACTCAAATTTTTCTTTTTGAAATTGGCTTTTGATTCCACCATGAACTAATCCTTCAATATGAAATTGGTCTTTAGCATTTTGCAACAATTTCTCTAATACAAATAATTCATCATCAGTTTCATCAGACTCGGCATTAATAGTCAATTGTGGAATGTTCATAGATTCTGATTGTAATTTTGTCCATTGCAAATTTGGATAATGTAGTAAATGACTTTCTTCAGATTTTGTAAAAATACTTAGAAGACATGTAACTTCATGTCCTTGTTTTTGTGCCAGATAGATAGCAAAAGTGCTGTCTTTTCCACCTGAAAAAAGAGAACCTAACTTCATGATCTAAAAAATATTTAATTCAACAAACTTTTGAGATTTGTTGAAAAAGGACGCTTCATAACTCATAATCCTCATCAAAATTCAGACGGCTTTTCCGCTCATCATCAGCATCCACATTAGTTCTTAATGCGCATGATTTTAGTTTTATCCATAACAACCCAATATTCTACATTTTGTCCATTTTCTAATTTTCCTTTAACTTCATCATCAATCATTGTTACATCAATAGTTTCAAAGGTTTCAGAATCCATTACTTGAATTGTATCACCATTAATTGAGATGATTTGTCCTATTTTCTTGTTAATTAATGGAATGTGAATTTGCATGCTAACTGGTCCTACATGAGGTCTTTTTTGACCATCAAAAATTCCCTGGGCAACAATTCTTGCTTTTGCTGAACCGTGTTTTCCTGGTTTTGATGTATCATATTCAACAATTCTGCATGGTTCTCCACTTGGTTGATCAGAATGTGGTAATAGAATGTAAGAACCAATTTTCAAAGAACCAAGATCAGAGGGCTTGCTCATGAAAAAACAGTTTTTGCTCGAATATTTAACTTTTCTATTTTAGTTGTTCAAGAAGTGAGAGACTCAATAAATTAGTCATCGTCAATCCTTTTCTGTTAACATCACGTCGAGTTTGTTCACAGTATTTCTGTAGACTTTGATGACTCTTTTCACTTGCAACTTCAATGACTACAATATTTTCAGAGTATGGGAATGTGAATTTTGAAGCATTCAAACAAAAAGTATTCATGTTTCCTAATCCAGCTTTCTCAATTTTTTCTCTTTTTATTAAGAGATTTGCAATCTCTTGTAGGTCTTCATCATCTTTGCCATATTCTAGATAATATATTGAAACAAAATTAGTTTCGCCTTGAACTTCTCTTTGGAAAAGATCATCTTCGATATTAAACACAAAAGAGGTTTTTTCTTGGTTATGTTTAGTAAGATCTTTTGATATTTGTTCACTATCTTTGAATTTAGCTAGAAGATAGTGATTAGTTGAATCAGAAAAATATGGTTTACTTTCACTAGAAAATGTACCTGTAACAAAAAATAAATTTTCAATATTTTTTGAATTAATCCAAGCTTCTTTAAGTTCAATAGATCTATGTGTATGTAGATACGGAGCACAAACATACCCAGAATAAGATAATGTTAGTTCTGACACTGTCTCAAAAATCTGTTTAGAGTATTTATGCGTATAGTACGTTATATAATTAAAGGTGCAAAATGCCTACGATAGTTTTTTAATAGTAGAGATCTTCGTTTCCCTTGTCCCGTGGTAGCTCAGCCTGGTAGAGCTTCCGGCTGTAGTTGTTGGCTTAAGATGGCTGACCGAATAACAGCATATCAGGCATACAGAAACCGGGTTGTCGGTGGTTCAATTCCGCCCCACGGGACCACAATATTTTCTATGAATAAAAATTTATTTTAAAAATAATAAAAAGATAGACTGATTTAAGAAAACAAAAGAAATCTTAAATTAAAAAATTCTATGCCTATTCTATTTTTTTGACTTTTTGTGCTGCAGGTCCTTTTTGACCTTCACCTACTTCAAACTCGACTTTATCGCCTTCGTTGATGAATCCGTCAACGTCTGATTTATGTACAAACAGATCGTCTCCACCTTCTCTTTCGACAAAACCATAGCCTTTAGTTCGGTTAAACCACTTTACGGTTCCTTGTTCCATTTGATTTTCAGATAATTAATCGCTATATTAAGTAAGTTATCAAAAGAAGATCAAGCCTAAAACAAAGGTGGCTAGAAATCTTTTGGAATATGATTTTGTTCCTTTAACCATGTAACTTGAGGTAGTGTAAATCTCCAAATAATGTCACCACGCTCTTTTTCTTTAAAATCCCAAGGTGCAATAATCACAATATCATTATCTCTAATCCAAACTCTTCTCTTTAGTTTCCCTCGAATTCTTCCTCGTCTAGTTAGATTATCTGCACATTTAATCATAACATTTTCGCCACCCATCATTTTCAATACTCTTCCAAAAAGTTCGCCTTCTTCAGGAAGACGAATTTCTTTCAGAGCACTTTCATTTTTTACTTGGCGTTTACCCACAAGTATAACTAATATTGTGAGCATATAACTGATCGTGTTTTTGATAATGTGAAATTCAAGCGCAGTTCAATACACAAAGAATTGTATCTATTATTATGAAAACTATCTATGGAATTTAGGTGCATAGATGATTGTTCTCAATGTTGTATTGAAAGAGAGTATTATCCAAGTAAAAAATTTGGAAAAATAGTAGTGTTAATTCTTTCTGTAGAAAAAGAAAGAACAGAAAAATTAGCAAAATCAAACAGATTAATGATTAAAATTCTTCCAAGAATTGGAATTTCTGAGGATAAAAATTCAACTCCAACAAAAATTTTGGCATATCAAATGATGTAAATTAAAAAAAACAGAAACACATGTCATTTCTTAGATACAGATAGTAGAAAAAAATCACCACATGATAAGTTTCCGTGTAAAATTCATAAAGACAACTTGCATGTATGACTTTTTCATTAATTAGATCTGTTCCAATCACATTTGATGAGAAATGCAAGTTTTGTAAAGAACATGGAACAGCAGACAAAAATCTAAATTCAGAAATAGTATCTCTTCTAAAGATTAAAGAAAAAATGAATACCAATGCTTCATTTATTTGGAGATTTGCAATGAAAATAGTAGAGTCAGAAGATCAGCAAATTTTGGAATAGGGTTGGATTTTAGAAGATTAGACTAGTCACAAAAATTGTATGAGGGTATTATTCAACCAAAAATACAAAAAGCATTAGAACTTTTGTGTAATATGAGTGAAGATGCATGGTCAAATCTAGATAAAGTTGATCAAAAGATTATTGAAATTCTTAACAACAATGCTAGAACCCCGTCAAAAAAAATTGCATTAGAACTAACTAAATCAGGTCATGATGTTTCAGACAGAACGATTAGAAAGAGAATAGAACGCCTTGAGAAAAGTGGAATTATCAAAGGATACAAAGCAGTTCTAACTGATGTTTCAGGAATTAACAAGTATCAAGCAATATTGATAAAACTAAAACCATCAAAATCCCTCGAAGCAGTAAAAGATTCTATCAAAGAATTCATTACAAAATTAGATAATTATCTTCTAGTTGCAAATATGGAAGGGGAATGGAATATGTTGATAATGATTCAAATGGATTCTGAAAAATCAAATACATCACAGAAAATAGTTGAAAAGTTTTCAGAAGAAATAATTGATTATAGAATTAATGAAATAGATATCAAAGGTGCAAATATACTGAACATGTCTCTACTTTTATTGTAAGCGCTACCATAGACGTACTTATTATTCCCAATAACTATACTATCCTATGGATTCTTTGTTACGTTTTGAGAGTACGATAAAATCAGAAGTAACAAAGAAAAATTATAAACGCAGTCTTGACTTATTTAAAAAATTCATTCAAAAGGTAATACTAAAACAACTTATGTTGATGATAGATTAAAACGTCAATTAGTAAAAGGTGAATTAACCGATATGGGAGAAGTGGGTTTTATGATTGAAGACACAGAGAAATTAAACACGGGTACTGTTTTCTATATTACGCTTTCATCAGGCAATACAAGAAAAGCTATTGTTAATGAACAAGGTAAATTGGATTGGATTAATTAATCAACTTAGTATTCTTCTTCACAAAAACTACACTCTTTTGCCGTCACTTTTCACGTCATCTTCAAGGGAAAGGGGTTTGGGGGAAAGGAACGTTCCCCCAACTATTTTAGATATGATATTCAGAAAAGTGTATGGAAGTTTGGCTTTTTTATGTCATAACTGGGCTTCTATTGGATATAGGAGGAATTGTGTTGATAGCATATCCATTACTCAAACCAATCTTCAAAAATGAAGAAGGTTGGGATAAGCGAGTTAAGAAAGCTAATACTGATTATGAAAGAGCACAGAAAGATGAAGATAAGGGCGTGAAAAACAATGCAACCGAATTTAACCTTACCCGAGTAGAAGCTTATGTATATCGCGAATTAGATTTCATGTACAAGGCTAACAATTCTCAAAGACAATTAACAATAGTTGGTATAATCATGATTACATTTGGGTTTCTCTCACAAATTGCTGGAAATATAATTAAACCATGAATAAGTTTATTCGTCACATCTAGGACATTCAATTTCATTTTGTTTTGAAGGAACATACCCTGCCCAAATTGTATCACACTCCAAACAATGAAATCTCTTCTTTTTCCATACATGACGTTTTAGAATCATAGCTTTGATACTAGAAATCCATTCAGTGCCAAATTGATATTCATCTTTGTCATAATCTTCAACAAAGTAATGTTTCCAATGTTTTGAAGTATTTTCTTTATGAATACGAAATCTTCCAGAGTTTTTGTATGCTTTACATACCGATAATGTCAG
>JADFJY010000012.1 GCA_022565935.1 Nitrososphaerota archaeon | reverse complement strand
AAATGTTACAAAATCCTGTTCATGTGGTTCTTCTTTTAGTACAGAATAAACAACAAAATTTTTCATTTTTAGATTTCTCTAGCGATTGCTATGCAAACAGGATTGAAGAATTTCATGTCTTCCGTATAAATTTTTGCGATACCCTCATATATCCAAAGCCAAAACCCAAATTATGAAAATTAAGGAGATGAATTATTTATGCCTCAATCAGGAATTGTCAAATATCATGTTAAACTTTCCTACGAAGTTGATGGGCTCGTTGAAAGAGCAGATATAATTGGTGCAATCTTTGGTCAAACAGAAGGTCTGTTAGGCCCAGAGATGAATCTGAATGAACTGCAACGAGTTTCTAAAGTTGGACGTATTGAAGTTGATGCAAAATCCACAGCTAATACTACAACGGGTTCTGCTTTAATTCCAATGAGTACTGATATTGATACTTGTGCATTAATTGCTGCAGGAATTGAGAGTATTGACAAAGTAGGTCCGTTTGATTGTAAATTTAGATTAGATGCTATTGATGATGTTCGAGCTGCAAAGAAAGACGACATTGTAAGACGTGCTAAAGAAATCAAACAAAAATGGGCAACAAAAACTGTTAGTGAAGGAGAAAGTATGCTAAATGATGTTCACAGAGGTGAAGCTGGAAAACTATCAACATATGGTCCATCAAAACTTACATGCAGTTCTGGTCTCATTGATTCTACTTGGGTAATTCTTGTTGAAGGAAGAGCCGATGTAATCAATCTTCTAAGAGCAGGTTATGATAATGCACTTGCAATTGAAGGTGCAAAAATTGATGAATCAATCAAAGAACTATGTAATACAAAAGATACTGTTGTTGCATTCCTTGATGGAGATAGATCAGGTGGATTTATTCTCAAAGAGCTAAAATCTGTTGTTACATTAGACTATGAACTTCAAGCAGATAACGATACTGAAGTTGAAGAACTAACTCCACAAAGAATTGATGAAATTCTAAGTCCTGTTGCTAATGAAATTAAAATTGGAAAACCTACACCATCACTCAAAAATGAAGATGATAAACCAATTGTAGAGATTGCATCAAAGATTTTCCCAGATCTTAATGAAACACTTGAAGCAGTTGCACTAGATAGTGATCAAAAGGAAATTTTCAAAGTTCCAATTAGTGAGATTGTTAGTAAATTATCCACACAGTCAGGAATCAAGTATCTTCTGTTAGATGGAATCATCACTCAAAGACTATTAGAAGGTGCAAAAAATGCAGGCGTTGAATGTGTTATAGGACATAGAGTTGCTAAACTAACCAACTCTACTGATATGACGCTTAAAACATTTAGTGATTTAGGTATTGCATAGGCTTTCTAGATGACTGAACTAAAAATTCAGCATCTCTTAACTCTCTCTTATCTTCTATCAAAAGGAGCAAAATACAACTATGTTAGTATCACTTCTTCATCTCTTGGAAAAAATATCAAAAAATCACAGCAAGCTGCATCAAAACATCTCCTTGAATTAGAACAAAATCTATTCATTGAGAGAATAGTCAGTGGAAGAAACATTTCTGTAAAAATTACTTCAAAAGGTTTCTCTGAAATGGTTAAACTCTCAGCCATTTTACAAAAAAGTTTGGATTCTTCGCCTTCACATGTCGATCTAAAAGGAACTTTGGTTTCTGGAATGGGCGAGGGTGCATACTATATGGCATTAAAAGGATATACAAAACAATTCAAACCAAAAATTGGATACATTCCATTTCCAGGAACTCTAAATGTTAGATTAAATAAAAAAATTCATCAAGAAGCAATTAAACAATTTGAAATTTTAGAAGGCATCAAAATTACGAGCTTTTCAGATGGAAAGAGAACCTATGGATGGGTAAAATGCTTTCCAGCTAAACTCAACAATTCAATTAATTGTGAATTAATTATACTTGAGCGAACTCATCATGATGATTCTATAATTGAGTTAATATCTAAAGTCTGTATAAGAAAAGCTGCAAAAATAAAAAATGGATCAAAAATTTCAATCAAGATTCCAATTACTTCCTAGATTCCGTGAATATCTTTTCCATACTCTTTTTCAATTTTTGAACTAGAGATTTCAGGGGTTGGGGATTGTAACCTTGCAACTTTTGCATTAAGATTAATTCTCTTACATCCATCTGTGATGAATTTCTCTTGATGAACTTGATCATAACCTAATGCAATAATTTGTGGTCTTACACGATTGACTGTCTTGAAAATATCTGCTTCTTGTCCTACAAGACAAAGATCTACCATTGAAAGTGAATTTACTAATTCTTGTCTTTGTTCTTGAGTATGTAGTGGTTTTCTTTTCTTCATCTTTTCAGATGTGTTATCAGTTGCTACTACTACTACTAGAACATCCCCTAATGCTTTTGCTGCATTAAGTGTGGAAATATGACCCGGATGAATAATATCAAAAACACCTCCTGATAACACTACGTGCAATGAATCTCGTCCAATTTCTGTAAGTGTGGTTCTATCCTCGTTTACAAGTTGGTTTTTTATTAATTCATCAATCTTTGAGTTAATTACATCATCTGAAAGCAGACTTTTTTTCTTAATTATCTCAAATGCTGATTTTCCATTAATTTGAGATACATACATGGCAGAAAGAATTACCTTTTTATTAATTTCCAATATTTTTCTTATTTTTAGACCCTCTCTTTAATTCATCGAAAATGGATTACATTTTTGGATCCATACCTTTTGCCAATCTTAAAGCATCTACAAGGCCATCTGCATATCCAATACTCAAAATTGCTACCTCGTCTTGACCATCTTCTAGGAATTTTTCTGCATCAAGTATGTACAATTCTGCATTTTCTAAAATCACTTGAAATTCTTTTTGATCTTTATAGAATGGTTCAACTTCTTCAAGTGCCTCTCTGACCATTGGAACATATTTTTTCATCATCTGAACTGAAATCTTTTTTGTTTTTTCAGAATTATCAAATGGCTCATCAATACATTCCACTAATATCTTCAAGGCATCTGATTCAGTAAAGTGTAATCTGCCAGGAACTATTACAGTGTGTGGTGGCTTTCCAAAATCTCTTTTCTTCAAGCTAGATATTTTGCCTGAAATTATTCTTTGATCCTTGAATCCTATTCTTGATGCAACTATTACATATGTGGATAAATTAATGACATTTCTTCTTTGTCCCTTTTCTGTTTCTAGTAATGCATTTAATGCATCTTTAGGATCCAAGAAAAAATCTTTGTCTTGATTGTATTCCAAGAGAAGTACTGTATGATTTCCTTCAATGATATTTTTGTAAATTAGATAGTATGGTGTTGTAAGTGATTTTGTTTCACTCATTATTGTTGCAATTCTTCCAATTTTATAAAAATGCAAGCCACATTCTCCAATCATTGAAGTAAGCGATGATGATGCATGAATGGAGTATGTCTTTATTTTTTCTTTAATTGCTCTTGTTCTTAATTCAATGTGAGTTGTTGCAATATATGGATCTCCATATGATAACAAAACCACTTTTTTTTTCTTTGCATTTTGTAAAATTTCATTTCCATCTTCTACTAACCATCTCTTTGCAGGTTTGAATTCTCCTTTTACTGCATTTTTAATTTTAACAAAGTCTGATTTTCCAATTGGACTTGTAAACTGTTCAAGATAGACAATATCTGCTTTTGATAAAACATCTAGTGCTTCATTAGGAATTGATTTGAACCCAGAAATTCCTAAACCTACAAACCAAAGCATTACTGCATTTTTTTATCATGAAGTCTTTTTAAATGCTGAAGAGTTTTCTTGAGAATCTCTATTCCTCTTAGATACTCATCAATTGATACCTTCTCATCAATTGTATGGGCTTCATGAGGATCTCCAGGACCAAATGTGACAACAGGAATATTCCACTGATTTCCAAGAACGTTCATGTCTCCTGTACCTGTTTTTCTAATTAGAGTTGGTCTTGAATGTTCTACATCAATCACTCCAAGAGTAAATGCTCTAACTAATGGTGAGTTATGATCTGCTTCAAATGGTTCTGTTTCATCAAGAATTGAATAAAATGCCTCAACTTCTCTTCTCTTTGCAATTTCTTTAACTAACGTTGCAATTTTTTGTTCAATAGATTTACAATTCATGTCTACTGGAATTCTAATATCAAAAGTAGTTTCACATTCTTTTGGAGTAACATTATGACTAATACCCCCTTTAATTTCAGTTATAGTTACAGTCAATAACATTCCTTTAGTTTTATCATCTTGACCTGCTTCTAATCCATCTTTGAGTTCTTTTGCAAAAATCATTGATTCTTGAATTGCATTTTTTGAAAGCCATGGTGCACTTGCATGTGAACTATCCTCAACTGTAACTTTGAGATTAATTGCTAACCTTCCTTTGTATGCAATTGTGACTTGTTTTACTCCACTTGGTTCTCCGAAAATTGCATAATCAATACCCATCTCTTTTTTTACAAGATTTTTTATTCCTGTAGCGCTACCTTCTTCATCTACAGCTGCTACAAAAATTATAGTTCCGTTGTTATTTTGAATTGCTGCTGCAGCAAATAACATTGCAATTAATGGTGCTTTAGCATCTGATGCCCCACGTCCATACAGATAATCTCCTTCTTTTCTAACTTTGATTTTTCCTGGAACAACATCCATGTGTCCACATAACATAATTTTTGGTGAACCTGTTCCTTTTTTCGCAATCAAATTTCCTACTTCATCAATTTTAATATCATCAAACCCCAAATCATCACATTTATCAGCTAAAAAGTCTGTCATTGGTTTTTCACTAAGAGATGGCGTGTAAAGTCTGAGTGCTTTCTCAAGTGTCTTTACTGCAAAACTTGGTGTTACTGTAAAATGAGAATTCAATTCTTATTTGCCTATCTTTAATGCATATTCTAGCATTTTAGTTGGAATGTCTACTTTACATACTCTAACTGTGTTTTTGTATTCTGTTGTATTGTTAACCTCGTGAACCACTAGTCCTTTATCATCACTTTCCATCAAATCTACACCTACGATATCACCCTGAACCGCATTTTTTGCCTTAATACACATTTCTTCCATTTCTGGTGTAACCTTACATGGTTCTGCTACTCCTCCAAGTGCCATATTCGTTTTCCAATTTCCATTTTTAGAAGTTCTGTAAATTGCTGCTACTATTTTATCTCCTATCATTATAGCTCTAATGTCTCTTGGTGGTCTTTTTACAAATTCTTCTAGATAATGAATTTGGTAAATTGGGTACATCTTTTCTCTGCTTTCAATAATTCCCTCAGCTGATTCTTTATCATTTAATTTTGAAATTAGTCTACCCCAACTTCCAACTGTTGGTTTGATGATTCTGGGAAATCCTTGTGTTTCTAATGCTTCCAAAGCTGCTTCTTTTGAAAAAGCAACTGTTGCATCAGGTGTTGGTACTCCAAATTTCTTTAGTAACATGTGTGTGAATAATTTGTTTCCTGCAAAAATTCCTGTATTGAGACAATTAATTACCTTGACTCCAAGTCCTTCCAAGGCTGCAGTTGAATGCAAGTTTCTATAGTAACTCACACATCTCTGAATGACTACTCCGTAATCTTCAGGATTTTTTTCTAAATTTAATGCAAGTTTTTTACAATTAACCATCTGAACGTTGATGTTATTTTTTTTACCGGCTTCTAGTAGAGCTTTTTCTTCCCAACGGATGTTATCGTAAAGAATTGTAACGTCAGGACTCACTGTCCCCAATCCTCGCCAACCGTTTGGGCAGGCTTTAGATCAAAACCATCTGAACCTTTTGTTAATTCAAAACTTGCTCCACATTCTGGACATGTTACAATCTCTCCATCAAGTGCATCACTTGGTACGGAAATATTTGCATCACATTCTTCACATTTTGACATATTTTCTCCTCACATTATCTCTCTATTTATCATTAATTATCTTTTTTTCAAGTTTGTCTTCAAGTGGAATATCAATAAGATCACCCATTCTCAGATTCTTCAATCCAGCTGCAACTGCTTTTGCACTTTCATCGTTTTTTTCAAGGCCTAATAGTGACATTAGATACGCAGCTCCTGTCTTTCCTGCTAATTCCCCAAAGACAATTCTTCGTCTGTTCCCAACTGCTCTTGGTGGTATGGGCTCATAGGATGCAGGGTTTCTAATAATCGCTGCAAGGTGTGTTCCTGCTTTGTGTTTGTATGCAGACGTTCCTACAATTGGTTTTGAGTCATATGGTTTGATTGATGTGTAATCTTCAATTAATTTAGACAGATCCAGTAACATATCTAATCTGAAATCGTTTGGTGATTTGTATAGATACGTTAGTGCTACTGCAACTTCTGCAAGAGGTGGAATTCCTGTTCTTTCGCCAATACCATCAATAGTCGTATGAATCTGATCAACTCCTGCATCACATGCTGAAAATGCATTTGCTACTGCAAACCCAATATCATTATGAACGTGCGCATCTAATGGAACACTTACTACCTCTCTAACTTTCTTTACAAAATTATACATTCCAATTGGACGTAAAATTCCAACTGTATCTGGAAGACTAATTCTATCAACTCCTGCTTCTTCAATTGCCTTGCAAACTTTGAGTAAAAATTCTGGTTCTGCTCTACTTCCATCTTCTACTGTAAATCTAATTTTAAGACCATGAGATTTTGCATACTCTACAGTTTCTACAGCTCTATCAAGTGCCTCTTCTCTTGAAATACGTAGTTTATCTTTTAGATGAATGTCTGAGATTCCTAAATATGCAGCACACCATTTGGCATCACAATCTAATGAAATATCGATGTCTGCTTTGAGAGCGCGTCCATGAGAAACAATATCTGCTGTTAATCCTTGTTTGATGATTGTCTTAGTTGCTTCTTTATGATCTTTTGATATGACTGGTGAGATTTCAATTTGATCAACTCCAAAATAATCTAACATCCATGCAATCTGAATTCTTTGTTTGTTTGTAAATGAAACACCTGGATGTTGTTCACCTTCTCTTAACGTACTATCTAGAATTCTAATCTTCTTTGGGTTTTTACCAAATGCATTGTAAATATTTGCATAGTGATTCGGATCATTCATTACTAAAACCGTTGACCTAAATTGAGAATATAAACATATTCGTACTAGGTTCGTTGTAAATAACTAAAAATGATCCTAATTTAGTTTTGAATTAAAATTATGAAACGAAAGTCGTTTTAGACTACTTTCTTCAAAATAATTACAGTATTTGTGTCAACTACACCTGGAATCTTTCTTAATGCATCAATACTATTATTAATTTCAGTAATTGTTGCTGCACTGATAATTACTGTAATGTCGTATTGACCTGTAATTTCATAAACTGTTTTTACTCCTTCTAATTTAATTAGTTTTGAAGAAACTTTAGATGTATCTGTTGCAGAATCTACTGAAAGTAAAACAATTGCACTAGTAGCATTTTCTTCACCAAGTTCTAAAGTAAATTTTTTAATTACTCCGCTGCCTAATAGATTTTTTACCCTTCTTCTTACTGCTGATTCAGAAAGCTTTAATTTTTTACCAATGTCTACAAATGATTCTCTAGAGTTTTCTTTTAGATATTCTATTATTTTTTCGTCTACTTTATCTTTGTACATTACGTTTTTGCTCCTCTTTTGTTAGTATAGAATCAAGAGCATGTAAAACTTTTGTTATATCCTCTTCAGATATTACTAATGGTGGAAGAATTCTTAGTATATTTCGTCCAGAGTATAACATCAGAATACCATCTTTTATTAATCCCATTAGAATATCTTTGATTTCAAATTTCATCTCTATTCCTATCATGAGTCCTTTTCCACGAATCTCTCTAATCATCATGTGTTTTTCTTTTAATTTTTCTAATCCTTCTCTGAAAATTTTTCCCATTTTCTCAGAATTTTCAATTAACCCATCTTCTGTTAATGCTTTAAGAGCTGCAATCCCTGCTGCACAAGAAATTGGATTTCCTCCAAATGTTGAAGAGTGTTCTCCTTTGTTCATTGAAGATAGAATGTCTGGTCTTACAAGAGTTACACCCATTGGCACTCCTCCTGCTATTCCTTTTGCAAGACATAAAATATCTGGTGCAGTATTCCAATGATCACAAGCCCATAAACGTCCAGTTCGACCTAAACCAGCTTGTATTTCGTCAAAAATTAACAGAATTCCTTTCTCATCACAAAGTTTTCTTACTTCTTGTAAAAATCCATCAGGTGCAACAATAATTCCACTTTCGCCTTGTATTGGTTCTAAAATTACAAATGCTGTATCATCATCAATTACAGAACGAAGTGATTCTATATCTCCAAAAGATGCAAAAGAAACTTTTTCAACAAGTGGTTCAAATGGTTTTCTGTATTTTGGATTAAATGTTAATGACAAAGCACCAAAAGATTTTCCATGATAGGAACCTTTCATTGCAACCATTCCTTTTTTACCAGTAAACTTTCTTGCAAACTTTATTGCAGCTTCAATTGATTCTGCTCCACTATTGTTTAAATGAACTTGTGTAAGTCCTTTGGGTGCTAGCCCAATAAGCAATTTCAAAAACTCTTCTCTTGTTTTATTGTAGAATGAACTATGAACTGTGATAATTTTATCAAGTTGTACTTTGATTGCATTGTTGACTCTTTGATTTTGGTGACCTACTAGAGCAACACCGTATCCTCCCATACAATCGATGTACTCTTTTCCATCAACATCCCATACATGAGCTCCAACTCCTTTTTCAATTGTAACTGGGAATCTTTGATAGAGATTTCCCATAAATTGATCTTCACTCATGTTCAATCACTGTACAATTATCATGTGCAATTGCAGAAGATATTGGATTTTCTTTCTGACCATTTGCAATCAATGCTTCTTTAACACCCATGTCCAATGCTTCAGTAGCTGCTAAAATCTTCTTTTCCATTCCTGGTCCTATTTTCGGTCTGATTTCTTTTGCTTCAGCTAATGTTAGTTTATGAACAAGTTTGTCATCCATTAAGAGTCCGTCAACGTCTGTAATGAATAAAACTTTGTCACTGCCTACTTTTCCTGCTACATATGCTGCAGCCCGGTCTCCATCAACATTAAGAAATTCTGACTCTTCACTAATTGCTATAGGTGAAATAACAGGTGTAAGCCCTTGCTCTAAGAGTAATTTTAGGAATTTAGAGTTTACATTGGTAATTTTTCCAGTGTAGCCTCCATCAATAGCTTGTTTTCTACCTTTTTCATTGATTATGATGAGTTTCTTTTTTCTGTCAGCTTCTATAACTTTGGCATCCACTCCAGAAAGACCGATTGCATTAATACCATTTTTCTGAAGTAACTGAACAATTGTCTTGTTTATTCTTCCAGACATTACCATTGTAAAAATCTCCATAGTCTCTTTGTCAGTGTATCTGCTTTTGATTCCACTAGGAGATGTTACAAATTTTGGTTCTTTTCCAAGTTGTTTACAAACTTTTGTAACTTCTTTTCCACCACCGTGAACTAAAATCACCCCTTCTGATTCTATTGTTTTTTTAATGTCTGCAATTGTAGATGGATGTAAATTATCTATAACACTTCCACCAATCTTGATTGTGATCATTTCTAAACAGGAGTTAGTGGAGTATATCTTAGTCCATCCATTTCATCAAAACCACACATTATGTTCATATTTTGAATTGCTGAACCTGCTGCACCTTTCATCAAGTTATCTGATGCAGATAAAGCAATCAATCTGTTATTGTCTTTATCAATTTCAAATCCAATATCGCAAAAGTTTGAACCAACTAAAAACTTTGGATCTGGGAATTTGTATAATCCCTTTTTGTCTCGTATAAGTCTGATAAATTTTTCATCACCATAAGCTTGACGATACAATTTCCACAATTCTTTTTCATCTATGTCTTTTTGCATGAATGTATGGTTTGTACACAAAATTCCACGAACTACATCAACTGCATGTGGACTCATTGAAACACGAATCTTCTTTCCTGCAATTTCACTAAGTTCTTGTTCAATCTCACCTGTGTGTCTATGCCCTGCTGGTTTGTATGGCCTAATCACTCCTGCTCTCATTGCATGCGCAGTTCCAGAACCCGAACCTGCACCAGAAGACCCAATTTTTGCATCAACAATAATGTGTTCTGTCTCAATAATGTTATTTCGAATTAATGGGGCTAGTGCTAATATTGATGTAACTGCCATGCATCCTGGACAAGAAACAAGTTGTGACTTTTTAATTTTCTCTCTATGTAATTCCGGAATTCCAAAAACTGATTTTTCTAAATAATCTGGATGTGGGTGCTCCCATCCATACCATTTGTCATAATCTTCTTGATTATGTAATCTGTAATCAGCACTCAAATCAATTATTTTCATTCCTCTATCATAGAGCGCCTTTACAATTTCAGTTGCAGTACCGTGTGGAACAGCTGTGAATACTAGATCACATTTGTCAGTTAATTTATCATAATCTAATTCTGAGAAAGTAAGATCTGTAAATCCCTTCAAACTTGGTTGCACTCTATGAATATATTCACCAACATGCTGTCTTGATGTTACCATTGCTATCTCAACATCAGGATGATTGACAAGAAGACGAAGTGTCTCTCCACCTACATATCCTGATGCGCCTACAATACCTACTTTCATGATAAACCTCCTCGTTATGGAGTATAATTTATTTCCTAACGTAGTTTAGAGCAAATTCTATCATTTCTTTTGGAATATTTCGTTTTGCAACTCTTGCCAATCCTTTGAATTCAACTGTATTGTTGACTTCGTGTACAACAAGTCCTCTTTGCTCATCTTCCATCATATCTATTCCTAAAATTCCTCCACCCATGGCTTTTGATGCTTTTGCTGCCATATCCTCCATTTCTTTTGTGATCTTACAAATTTCTGGATCCGCCCCAAGTGCTATGTTTGTCTTAAAACCACCTGATGATTTTCTGTACATGGCTGCAATAGGTTCATCTCCTACAGTGATTACTCTGATATCTCTTGGTGGTCTTTTGATTAATTCTTGCAAGTAGTAAATTCTATCATGTGGACTATCTGTAATGTCTCTTATTTCAAAAACTGCCTCCATTGTATCTTTGTCTTTAATTTGCATTACACCTCTACCCCAACTTCCTATCACTGGTTTGATCACTAGTGGATATCCAACTTTCTCTAAATTCTTTGCAGCACCTTCACTTGAAAATGAAAAGTATGTTTTTGGTGTTGGAATGTTATTTTTTTTTAAAAGTAAAGTCATAAACATCTTGTTTCCACAAATATTTGCAACATCAAATTTGTTTAGTACTGGCACATCCATAAATTCTAGACTTGCAGTAAAGTGAAGTCCTCTAAAATAACTAACACATCTTTCTAAAACAATGTCACCAAATTCATAGTCTTCTTTTTTACTATCTGTATTAATTTGAGTAATCTTTGCATCCAACATCACTGTATCATGACCAAGATTTGTTGCTTCTTTTTGAAGCATTTTTTCTTCTGTTCTCAGACGGTCAAACACGATACATACTTTTGACATTACTCTCCCCAGTCTTCGCCTACAGTCTCTGCTTGCTTTAGCTCTAAATTTGATCCGTCTTTTTTAGCGATTTCAAAGTCAGCGCCACAATCAGGACAGGAGATAATTTCTCCAACCGAGGCATCGTCTGGAATGTTTAATGTTGCATCACATTCTGGGCAGTTCATATTTTTTTTGAAATTTTCTTTTGTAATTTATTAGCTTCTGTTGTCTGCATTCCCCATAATTTTACAAATCCTTTGGCTAATCTCTGATCAAATGTTGATTCTGAACTATAAGTGGCAATACCATGATTATACAATGAATTTTTTGATTTTCTTCCAACTACCCTTAGGCTTCCTTTGTACAACTTTAGCTTCACACTTCCTGATACTGGTTTTTGTGATGCTTCAATAAACCCATCAAGATCTGTTTTGAGTGGGTCTGACCAAAGTCCAGAATACACCAAGTATGCCCATTCATCATCAATTAGGGATTTGAACTTGTTTTCATGTTTAGTGTGAACCATCTTTTCTAAATCTGCATGTGCTTCAATCAAACAAGTAGCTGCAGGAGTTTCATATACTTCACGGGATTTAATTCCAATAACTCTGTCTTCAATATGATCAACTATTCCAACACCTGCATCACCTGCTTTTTTGTTGATGTATTCAATTAATTTTTGAGAATCCATTTCTTTATCATCAACTTTAACTGGAATTCCTTTTTCAAATTTAATTTCTAAATACGTTGGTTTATCTGGCAAGTTTTTTGTTTTAACCCAAATGAATACATCATCCGGAGGTTCCTTGTATGGATCTTCTAGTACTCCTCCTTCAATTGCACGTCCCCACAAGTTTTGATCAATACTAAACTTTTTTGCCACAGCATCAATTTCAATTCCATGTTTTTTTGCAAACTTTAATTCAGTATCCCTATCCAAATTTTTGTCTCGAATTGGAGCAATGATTGGTAGGTCAGAACCCGATTGTAGTGTGATGTCGAATCGCACTTGATCATTTCCTTTGCCAGAACACCCATGTGCTAATGCTGTTACTTTTTCTTTTCTTGCAATCTCTAAAACTTTTTCTGCAATTAGTGGCCTTGCAAGTGCTGTTGCAAGACAATATTTTTTCTGATAAAGTGCATTGGCTTTAATTGATGGAAAAATATAATCTTTGATAAATTCTTTTCGTGCATCAATGTTGTAATGTTTTTTTACACCAAGTTTTTTTGCTTTAGCTGCAATTTTTTTAATATCATCACATTGTCCAACATCTACTGTCACTGTAATGACATCCATGTCGTGTTCTTCTTGTAGATATTTTACAACAACTGAAGTGTCTAGTCCTCCAGAGAATGCAAGAATTCCTTTTTGAGTCATGAAACATCTTTTTCGACATATTTTGGAATTTATCTTTTTGTGTTAGGCTGGAATCTAATTTTTTTTAAAGAAAAATTTCAGCCTAGCTTAAGCTAAAATTCGATGATTATTTAACCGCCAAATATAACGCTGTTTTATGAAAACTCGATCAGCAATTTCTGCTGGAATTGTTGGAATTGTATTGTTATCTGTATTGGTAATTGCACTTTCTAATGATACTACGCATGAAAACAAGATTCGTATTGGATATTTTCCAAATGTTGGTCATGCAGTTCCAATCGTAGGAATGTGGAATGGATTTTTTCAAAATAGTCTTGGAGAACTAAAAATTGAAACCAGAGTTTTTGATAGTGGACCACAAGCAATAGAAGCTTTGTTTGCTAATTCTATTGATGTTGCATATGTTGGACCAGGCCCTGCAATTAACGGATTTTTAAATTCAGAAAATCATAACATAAAAATTCTTGCTGGTGCTGCAAGTGGTGGTGCTAGCTTTATTGTTCACCCAAACTCAGAAATAAATTCTGCTTCTGACTTTGCAGGAAAAAAAATTGCTGCTCCTCAAATTGGTAACACTCAAGATGTATCACTTCGTTACTATCTTTCTGAAAATGGATTAAAGCCAGCAGAAAAAGGCGGTTCTGTAATTGTTTATAATATTTCAAACCCTGATATCTATACACTGTTTGTTAAAGGAGATATTGATGGTGCATGGGTTCCAGAACCCTGGGCCACAATTTTAGAAACTGAACTTGGTGGGAAACGATTGTTTCATGAAGAAGAACTATGGCCAAACAATGAATTTGCATCTGTTCTTTTAATTGGTAATGTGGATTACATTGAAAAAAATCCAACAGTCATTTCTAATTTCTTAAATTCTCATCTTGAAACAACAATCTGGATTACTGAACATCCTGTTGAAACTAGAATTGTCTTTAATGATTTTTTAAATTCTTATTTAGGTCAGTCTTTGTCTGATGATGTTGTAGATATTGCATTATCTAATATTTTAATTACTGCAGATCCCAAACCTGATTCTGTTCTTACCTTTGCTGAGAGAGCTGATGCACTAGGATATCTGGGAAGAAATGGATATGATCTGTCTGGAATTTTTTACTATGATACAAATTTGAACTTGGGGGAAGTACCTAGATGACAAAGTTAGAGGCAAAAAATATTGTAAAGTTCTTTAGCCATGAATCTCATAAACTCGAGGCACTAGGTGGAATTAATCTAAAAGTTGAGGCAGGTGACTTTGTATGTATAGTAGGTCCATCAGGTTGTGGTAAATCTACATTTTTACGTATTATTGCAGGCTTGGAGACGCCCGATGAGGGACAAATTATATTTGATGGTCATCCAGTTTCTGAGACTAGTCCTGAGAGAATTTTGGTGTTTCAAGAAGGTGCGCTATTTCCATGGCTCACAGTTCAAGATAATGTAGAATTTGGATTAAAGATGGCAGGTATTCCAAAAGATGAGCGAGCCAAGATATCAAATAGATATTTGGATATGATGCAGCTAACAAAATTTGCAAATTCTTATACTTACCAACTTTCAACTGGAATGAAACAACGTGTAGCTATTGCTAGAGCCCTTGTTATGGATCCTGATGTATTACTAATGGATGAACCATTTGCATCACTTGATGCACAGACTCGTGATTTACTATTAGTTGAAATGCAACTAATTTGGGAGAAAACAAAGAAGACAATTTTGTTTGTAACTCATAATGTTGCAGAAGCTACAGTTCTTGGAAATAAAATAGTTGTTTTCAGTAATCGTCCATCAATTATCAAAAAAGAATTTGAAAATAATTTTCCACGACCTAGAGTTACTGAAGATGAATCATTACTCAAACTACAACAAGAAATTTTAGCAGAACTTAGACCTGAGGTAAAGAAAAATAAAGAGTGATTATAATGGGAAAAAATTTTACACCACATAGAATTGCATTTTACGTTGGAATCATTGTAATTTGGCAAATTATTTCAATGGCAGGAATTTGGCCTGATAACATCTTTCCATCTCCATATGAAGTAGCTGAAGACTTGGCATATGGTGCAGCAGATGGTAGCTTGTTTTATGGAATTGCAACTAGCATGTGGAGATTAGCAATTGGATTAACAATTGCAATTAGTGGAGGAGTTGTCTTAGGAATTTTCATGGCTAGAGTTGAGGTAATCAACCAAACTGTTGGCTCTTTAGTTTTAGGATTACAATCAATTCCTTCTATTGCATGGGTCCCTCTTGCAATTCTTTGGTTTGGATTAACAGATGGTGGAATTATTTTTGTTACTGCAATTGGAGCAATCTTTGCAGTTACGATAAACACCTACACTGGAGTCAAAAACATTGATCCTCACTATATCGAGGCTGCAAGAAATATGGGTGCAAAGGGAAGTCAACTAATTACGGCGGTATTGATTCCTGCAGCATTTCCATACATGATTTCAGGCTTTAAGCAGGGATGGGCTTTTGCATGGCGAGGCGTAATTGGTGCTGAACTGTTGTTTTCCTTCCTAGGACTAGGATTCTTACTAAATGCAGGACGTTCACTAAATGATGTCTCACAAGTCATTTCAATAATGGTTGTGATAATGGTTATTGGTCTTGTAATTGATAGTGTTGTATTCAAAAAACTAGAAAACAAAGTAATGTCAAGATGGGGATTACAATAATATCTAGAATAATTTTTTTAAATTTTTACCTTTAGTGATACTACAAACGCACACAAAATAATCGCAATTGCAAAATACATGACTGCAATATAGTCAAATACAAATGCAATACCTCCTGCAATTATAGGGCCCAATACCATTGCAATTGATAATGTAGAACTAAAAATTGCAGTTGATGTAGAGCGTGGGTTGTTCTCCATTAGATGAAAGTTTCCTCCAATAAATAAAAATGCCCAAGTTCCACCAACTAATGCCATAAATGGCATTGCCATCCACCACTCTGTAATTACTGACAGTCCTATAAAGACAAATATTGTACAACCAATTCCAATTTTGAATTTAGTAATATTTGAGATATTAATTCTACTTGCCATCAAGTTCATCAAGATAAATGCAGTCAATGTATTTGCAACATATATGATTGATATTTGATAAAGTTCAGCACCTAATTTTTCTATTAACATTAATGGAAGAATAGTCCATACAGCTGCTGCTCCAATATGTCTTAGTAATAATGATAAAAATAGAAATTTATTTTTTACAATAATTTTCTTTGTAGTTCCTGGTTCTAGCTCTTTTTCTTGTGATATATTTGGCAGTTTAATTGTAAACATTAATCCAATTAAAAATGAAACTGCACTAATTATGAAAATTATTTTTAGGTCATTTGCAAATCCAGCGGCTCCAATTCCTGCAAGCCATCCTAATGCATGAAATGAAATTATTGTTGCTGCTCTTTTTCTCTCAACGTTTATCTCGTATGCATATGCAATCATTGCAGGAATCATTATTCCACTTGCAATTCCTGCTCCTATTCTTGCCAAAAGTAATAGAGTGATATCATCTGCAAAATAATGTAGTCCAAAGGCTGCAGCACATCCAATGAAGCCAATTCTGATAAATTTGAGCCTAGTACCCTTCTTGTCTGAATGTCTGCCAAAATAGATTTCAGATAAAATCTGAGCAAAACTAAATGATGCTATAATAAGCCCAATCTCAAGTATGGAATCTGTAACACTTTTTGCAATAATGGGCATGAATACAAAAACAATTGATACTCCAGCATGCTGAAAAAAGGTTGCACTACGAACTCGATTATTTACTTGAATCTTTTGCATAAATGTACATGTAATTCATCTTTTACCTAATTTCAATATACGTATCAATCACCTCAATGTTTGTGGATTTTTCTGAAAAGAGTTAAACTGTGTCAGTACATTTTGAAATTAAGTTGACAGAAAAAGAATTATTTTTAGATGCATTACAAAATAGAATTTTACTTTTTGATGGTGCAATGGGAACTGAGATTCAAAAGCATGATCCAAAACCAGAAGACTTTCCAAACAATCAAGATGGTTTTAATGATGGTTTAGTAA
>JADFJY010000087.1 GCA_022565935.1 Nitrososphaerota archaeon | reverse complement strand
AATTTTGAGATGAAGCCTGCAAAAATTATTGAGATAAAAGAAGTTGGGGATGGCGAACGGGTTTGTGTAGATACAGCTTCAATGCTTCACAGAGGAGAAGGAATGTTAATTGGAAATAGATCAAACTTTTTGTTTCTAGTTCACAATGAGTCAGTAGGATCATCATTTACATCTCCAAGACCATTTAGAGTAAATGCCGGTGCAGTTCATTGTTATACTTTAGCACCAGATGGCACTACCAACTATCTCTCAGAAATTGAAACAGGTTCTGAAGTGTTAATTCTTAATTCTAAAGGAAAAGCAAGAAGAGTAACTGTTGGTAGATCAAAGATTGAACGAAGACCAATGTTAATGATAAAAGCATCTATAGGAGAAGAGATAGGTGGAATTATTGCTCAAGATGCTGAAACAATTCGTTTTGTAAAACCAAATGGACAACTAATATCAGTTACGCATCTAAAGAAAGGAGATACAATTATGGTGCATGCAAAACCTGCTACAGGTAGACATTTTGGTATGGAAGTTTCTGACGAATATATATTAGAAAAATAAAATGAAATACAAAACTTGTGTATCTATAGCAGAAAAAACGCCATATAAAATCAAACAAACATTAAAAATTGCTCTAAAGAAATCAGATTATGCTGAAGTTAGATTTGATTTTTTAAAGATTAACCAAATACCAGAGACATTAGAGACAATCAAAAAAGATCTAAACAAGATTGTGTGCACACTAAGACCAAAAGTAGAAGGTGGAAAATTTTCAGGAAGTGAAAAAGAACGAATTGCTATTCTAAAATTGATTGCAGAATACAATCCATTTTTATTAGATGTAGAATTTAATACGTTAAAAAAAAATTCATCGTTAGTAAAATATCTAAAATCAACAAAGACAAAATTACTTGTTTCATGGCATGACTTTAAGAAAACACCAAGCACAGCAGAATTAAAAAAGAAAATGAATCAAATGAGTAAATTCTCATTCAACATAAAAATTGTAAGTACTGCAAAATCAACTAATGATTCTAATAGAATGCTTGAGTTATACAGTAAAAAAGGAAGGAATAATCTGATATCATTTGCAATGGGAGATTTGGGTAGAATATCAAGAATTTTATGCCTGTATTTGGGTAGTCCGTACACATATGTCTCATTAGGAAAGGCAATTGCACCAGGCCAATTCAGTGTTGATGAAGTAAAGAAAATTACAAATCTGAAAAAATAAACAAATTAGCAATTGAGAGTTTAAATCAATCATTTACTCAGAAAAAACAAGATGGTAAAAACATTTGTAGTTATTGGAGATCCAATTAATCATTCACTGTCTCCAAATATTCATAGTGCAATATTTAAAGAATTGAATTTAGATTGTTCATACATAGCATATAGAATTCCTAAAGGGGAATTAGAAGATGGAATTGGGGCATTAAAAAAAATTATGGTTGATGGATTTAATGTTACTATTCCTCACAAAGTTGAGATGATGAAATATCTCGATAAAATTGATGAATCATGTAGTTTAATTGGTGCAGTTAACACTGTAACATACAAAGACGGTATCCTTAAGGGATACAATACAGATATGGATGGTTTCCTAGAACCATTTAAAAAAAAGAAATTAAATATTACAAATACCAAAGTACTTCTTCTTGGAGCAGGAGGGAGTGCAAGAGCAATAGTTGCCGGATTTGCAAAAGAGAAAGCAAATAGCATAACCATTGCAAACAGAACGCTAGAAAATGCCACTAATCTTTCAGAGTTTGCAAAAAAAATAGGATTGAATGCCAATGCAATTAAAATTGAAGATGTGAATGACTCAGTAAAAGATTATGATATTATTGTTAATGCCACATCAATTGGTCTAAAGAATGAACCAAGCCTAATTTCCTTAGAAGGTATCAATGAGAAAACAATTGTTTATGACATCATATACATACCAATGAATACTGATTTTATCAAAAAAGCAAAAGAGAAGAAAGCAATTATTATTTTTGGGTATGAGATGCTTCTAGGTCAAGCAGCAAGATCCTTTAAGATTTGGCATGATATGGAAGCACCTTATAGTGCAATGAAAAAAGCATTGTTTGGGGGATTTTGATGGCAAAAGCAAAAGCTACAGTTCATGGTGCAATTTCCCTCGTAAATGCGATTGCAAACCAAAAAGGAGCAACTTTAGGAATTGCATTAAAAGTAGAAGTGATAGTTGAGGCTAGTTCGGGGAAGGGAATTTTACTACAATCTAAAAATAAAAGTTTCAGTACTCGCTTAATCAATAAAACTGTTGAAAAAATTGTTTCAAAAAAAGATTTGGAACAAAATAAAATTACAATTACACTTGATTCAGAAATTCCAACTGGATACGGACTCAAAAGTTCAAGTGCAATTTCAACTGCAGTAGCATTAGCATGTGCCAAGATATTTAAATCAAAATTTTCTGAGCAGCAAATTTTGCTTGCAGGAGTTGATGCATCAATTGAATCCAAAGTCAGCATAACAGGAGCTTTTGATGATGTATGTTCATGTTACTATGGTGGGTTTAATGTTACAGATAATGCAAAGAGAAAAAGAATTCATTTTGAAAAAGGTCAGACTAATTTAATGGCAGTTATTTTTATTCCAAAAAATAGAAAAAGAGGAAATTTAAAAGATCTCAAATCTCTTTCGTTGGTATTTGAAAAGGCATGGGAATTAGCAAGAAAAACAAACTATTGGGAAGCAATGATCATCAATGGATTGGCAACTGCAACAATTTTAAAGTCAAATCCTAAAGTCATTACAGAGTTAATTGAAAAAGGTGCACTTGGAGCATCAGTTTCTGGAAATGGGCCTGCGGTTGTAGCAATAACAAAAAAAGAAAATGAAGTAAACATAAAAAAAGTATTTTCAACATTAGAAGGAAATGTGATTGTTTCAAAAGTTAACAACAAAAAGGCTGATGTTTATGAGTTGTAAAGTTGAAAAATCAAAGATTTCAGGACAAATAGTTTGTCCTCCAAATAAAAGTTACACACATAGAGCAATTTTTCTCGCATCACTTGCTGGAAATAACAGCAGGGTAGACAATGCATTACTTTCAGCAGATACTATTGCAACAATTGAAGCTTGTAAAAAATTTGGAGCAGAGATAGAAATCAAAAATTTGTCAATTATTGTTAAAAATCCGATAAAATTAGGCTCAGTTGTATCTGAAATCAATTCAGAAAACTCTGGAACTACAATCAGAATTGCATCAGGTATCGCTAGCCTATTTTCTGAAGAGATCACATTAACAGGAGATTCTAGTCTGCAAAAAAGACCTATGCAGCCTCTTCTAGATGCACTATCAAGTATAGGAGCACAATGTAGTTCAACAGATGGAAAGCCACCCATCAAAATTAAAGGAAAAATTTCAGGAGGAAATGTAACAATTCCAGGAAATTTTTCAAGTCAATTTATCTCTGCATTATTAATTAGTGCACCACTAACAGAAAAGGGAATTAACTTAACCATAAAAGGAAATTTAGTTTCAAAACCATATATTGATGCAACAATTGCAACAATGAGAGAATTTGGAGTTTCAGTTCAAACATTAATTCCATATAAAAGATACAACATAATACCACAAATCTACAAAAGTACTACATTTACAGTTCCAATTGATTTTTCAAGCCTTGCGCTAATTCTTTCTGCTGCAGTACTTAATGGAGGAGAGATTACAGTCAAAAGTAGTATTGGAAACTTACCACAAGGTGATGAAGTTTTCATTGATATTTTAGAACATCTTGGAGTAAATATTATAATCAATGATAAAGAAATTCAAATTAAATCACCTGAAAAATTAAAGGGAGGAAAATTTGATTTAAGTAATTCGCCAGATCTTCTTCCACCTCTTGCAATTTTAGCATTAAAAACATCAAGCCCAATCGAGATAGTTAATGTGAAACATGCAAGATTTAAAGAAACTGATAGAATTGCAATTATATCAAGAGAACTTGTAAAACTTGGAATCAAAGTTCAAGAAAAAGAAGATGGGTTGATTCTACAATCATCAGAAAATCTAATAGGAGCAGAATTAAATTCTGAAAATGATCATAGATTATTTATGGCATTTTGTATTGCTGGAATGTACATAGGAGATTGCATTATTTCAGATCCAGAATCAGTCAGAATTTCATATCCAAATTTTGTAGAAGAGATGAATAATCTTGGTGCAAAAATTCAAATTCTGTAAAACAATTTTCAAAAAAATTAAGCAAAAATGGGAAAGATATGACACGGTAATAGAGTAAAAATAAGTGATGTGAAAAGCAGTGATTTTATGCCTATTTTGATAACTTTGAGTGTGTGAATCTTAAAATTTCATGTTTGATTATAAAAATTATGGAAAAAATGCGAGCAATGGTACTTTCTGAATGTGCTGCAATTGAGACAAACCCATTGAAACTAACAGAGATAGATAGGCATGAAATCCAAAGGCCAAATGAGATTTTACTAAAAATTGAAGCATGTGGAGTTTGTCATTCACAGCTTCACGGGATTGAAGGAGATTGGAAAGACATAGGAATTCCACCAACTCTTCCAACGGTTCCAGGTCACG
>JADFJY010000086.1 GCA_022565935.1 Nitrososphaerota archaeon | reverse complement strand
CAACTGCAGTTACAGCCAATACAGGAATTCCATATTTTTCGGCTTTACTTACTAATTTTCCAAGATTCACAATAGTTTGATGTTCATATTTTGAGCCAACAAAAATAGACATTGCAAGTGCACTTGCATTGAGTCTAATTGCATCCTGAATTGAAACAGTAATTTCTTCTTGAGATAAATCCTCACCAATAATACTTGAACCGCCAGAGACTCTCAAGACCATTGGAGTGTTTGTAGTTGCAGGTACACATGTTCTCTGAACGCCTCTTGTAACCATCAAAGAGTCACAATATTTCAAAAGTGGTGCAATAACCTTTTTTGGGTTCTCTAGTTTTTCAGTTGGACCAAGAAAGTATCCATGATCTACTGCTAACATTAATGCACGATTATTTTGTGGTTTAATGATTTGTGAAATTCTATTTTGTAATCCCCAATCCATTTTGCTTCGATTTTGAAAGAATCGAAATACCTTTCTTAAGCCTTTCTTATTTTGTAATGATTATTTTCATTGCATTCTCACCAGTACGTGCATGATCAAATGCTTTTTGGGAATCAATAATTGGGTACGTATGTGTGATAAGTTGTTTGACATTGATTTGTGAAGATTCAATGAGGGATAGTGCATATTTGGTATCTTTGTCTGATGCAGCATAACTAGTAACAAGTGTAATCTCTTTGGAATAGATTTTATCTATATCTAAATCCAGTTTTGTACCTTTTGATGGAACACCAAACATCATAACAACGCCTCCTTTACGTACAGAATCTATTGCATCTTGTAATGCACTAATACTACTAGTTGCAACTATTGCAACATCCACACCTCTATTCTCAGTATGATACAGAATCTTTTGTTTTCTAGTCTCATCCATAGAATTAATTGATTCAGTAATATTGAATTTTTTTGCAAAATCTAATCTAAAGTCATTAACATCAAGACAGATAATTTTTGAGAGCTTTTTTGCTTGTGCCAACATCACATGCATCATTCCAGTAGGCCCAACACCAAAAATTGCAACAGAATCACCTTCGTAATAACGAAACTTGGTCCATGCTCTAATACAGCAAGCTAAAGGTTCAATCATTGCAGCTTCCTCAAAGCTAAGAGAATCAGAAATTTTTAAAACGCCACCATGAGCGACATTCCATGCAGGTACAACATATTCTTCAGATAAACCACAAGGAGAAAGATTAGTTTCAGAATATTTTGAACACATTGTTTCATTGCCATGAATACACAAATGACAATTGTAACATGGAACATGATGATGAGTAAATACTCTATCACCTTTTTTGAAATTAGTTACATCACTACCAACATCTAAAATTACACCTGCAGGTTCATGGCCTAAACGCATTGATGGTTGTCCATATTCTCCAAAAACTTTTTCCACATCAGAGCCACAAATTCCACAAGCATTCATCTGTACTAAAATATCACCAGATTCTAATGTTGGTTTTTCTATATCATCAACTGAAATTACAGATGGTTTTTTGATAGATGCTGTTTTCATTGTAAGATATTGAAATATTGATTATAAGTAGATTAAATCATACACCAAGAATCTTCTTGAGCATTACTCTGTAATTGACTTCAGTTTTTTTACTTCCAATTGCAGGCAATGAAAATACTAGAGTTTCTTTTTCAGATCTTAGTGCAGTTAATTCATCATCAATTACTTCTGAAATATCATCACTAACTAGAACCAAGCCAACATCAGAATCATCAGTCAATTTCCTAATTTCGTCCATAGCCTTTTGAGGGTCTTCAGAAATAATACCTGGAACTCCAGCCAATTGGAAACTAGTAACAAATGATTTGTTGCCAACAGTGAAAACTTTCATGGTTAAAATTTTCCTCCATTCTAATTTAACCCTTTTTGGGAGGCATTAGTTCAGGAAAGATTGATTTAGCTAGAAAAATCAACGGATTCATGGCAGAAATTGATACTCAAAAAAAAATCCATCTGTTTCTTCATGGAAGAATGGATCTGAAAGAAAAAGCAATGAATGCACTTACTGCAAAAGGATTTGCAGAAGATAAAGTCATTATGGCTTTACCAGATAAAGTTGGAAATGTAGGGGACTACATGGCAATGTTATGGATGCCTCCAAATCCAGACCACATTAAGATTCAACAAATTACCAAAATTGAAGAAGTGGAATCAACTGATGTAACTGGTAGTTGGAAAGGTGTTTCAAAAGACGACATTGATACTATACCATTATAGTATACTCTACTAAAACCAGACCAAACTCATTACCTTTTTCTAAAATGTCTGCAGAATCAGTATTTTTTTAATTTTCTATAATCTCATTAACTCAAATCATTGCTTTGAGATCTCAAGCGCTATCTATAATTTTTAATTTAATTTTTAGTTATTAACACAATAAAAAAACAAAGTTACAAATCAGAAATTAGTCCTGAAAGAAAATCAGTATATTCATCATCAGAGAAAATAATTTTCTCAACTTTGTTTTCTTTTTTAGCAAGGTCTGCAGATTCCAAATGATAACAAGTAGTTTTTCCATCCATACTACCAAAATAAAATCCAGGGCAAGCACAATATCTACCATCAGGATCAATCCAATGTTCTTCGCCTTTCCCTACAACTGTCCAAATTTTTCTTTGACTGGGTTCAAAAATATGCAGTTTTACACGTCTCTCAGAAACTAGTGTTTCAATCCTATCGAAGTCATTGTTCACAAGGATTTAATCACATATCTGTAGTATAACTTTGATGCTACAAACAAGAATAATTCCATCAAAACCAGCATTAATTCTAGAAGGAGAAAAAAAGAGTCTCATAGTTACGGATATTCACATAGGATTTGAAAATACTCTAGCATCAAACGAGATTTTCATAGGTAAAAACTCTACAATAAATGAAACAATTCAAGAATTATTAGAAATGATTGATAAAGAAAAACCAGATTCAGTGGTGTTACTTGGGGATGTAAAATCAAGCATCAAAAGTATTTCAAGAAATGAATGGGATGAGGTTCCAATGTTTTTTGAAAAAATTAGAGAGAAATGTGACGTAATACTAGTTCCAGGAAATCATGATGCAAATATTCAGAAATTAGTTCCTGATAATATTTCAATGATTAGCTCAACTGGAATGGTTGATGAAAATATTTTATTGACACATGGACATACAATGCCATCAGAGAATTTCTCACATGTTGATAAAATTATCATGGGGCATATTCATCCAGTATTTTTTCAAGAAGACTCTATAATTAATGGGCAAAGGGTTTGGATATCAATAAAGACAGAAAAAGAAAATATTTTTCCAAACAAATCAGGAGAATTAGAAATAATTGTAATTCCTTCATTTAACAAGTACTTTTATGCAACACATAGAAAAAAATACAAAAAATCAATTTCACCAATAATTAACAAAATTAAATCAATATCTCGTGCAAGAATAGTCACACTTGATGGAACAATAATTGGCGATGAATCAATTATTGATCAAGTAATATAATTTTAAAATTATTCAAATTTATCGTAAGGTTCAATGGGTTCTTTTGTAGTTTCATTATTTTGGAGCCATTCCAAAGTTTTCACAAAAGAATCTGCTAACTCAATTGTAGTTAAAACAGGAACTCCCAACTCTAAAGATTTTCGCCTAATTTGATATTCATCTTCAAGCATTCCAACATATTTTTCCAATGTAATAGTACTTGGAATATTTATAATAAAATCAATCTTTCGTTCATACAGAAGATCAGCAATGTTTGGTTTTCTATCAGGTTCTGAAATTTTATGAACAATTTCTATTTGACCAATTTTCTGCTCAAAGAATTCTGCAGTATGCTCTGTTGCTAAAATTTTGAATCCAAGTTGTTTGAGTTTTGCAATTGAGGAAACTAGTTTTTGTTTATTTTTTTCACCGCCAACAGTTACAAGTGCAGTTCCCTTTACAGGTAAAGTATACCCAACAGATATCAAACCTTTTGCTAGTGCATCATGGAAACTATTTCCAAAACATGCAGCCTCACCAGTCGACTGCATCTCAACTCCTAATGTAATATCTGCACCTTGTAGTTGCATAAAGGAGAACTGTGGAACTTTGATTCCAAAGTTGTGAATCTTTTGCCACTTGTTTTCAGGTATTTTAGGCAAGGGTTTATCCAAAATAGCCTTGGATGCAAGAGAAATTAGGTTCATTTTTACTAGTTTTGAGACAAAGGGCATTGAACGCGATGCTCGAATGTTTAGCTCAATTACATATACATGATCATCATGGACCAAGTATTGTAGATTAAACGGGCCAATTACATTGAATGTTAGTGCAATCTTTTTTGTATATTCATTAATGGTCTCAATGATTTTATTGCTTAGCCGCCATGGTGGAATACACATCATTGCATCACCAGAGTGAACACCAGCACTATCAATGTGCTCAACTATTGCACCAATGATCACTTGTTTTCCATTACATACTCCATCAACATCTACTTCAAGTGAATTTAACATGAATTTGGAAATCACAACTGGATGATCAGGGGATACATCAGCTGCTGCTTTGATGTATGTTTTGAGTTCTGTTTGAGACCAAACAACTTTCATTGCAGCACCAGAAAGAACGTAAGAA
>JADFJY010000011.1 GCA_022565935.1 Nitrososphaerota archaeon | reverse complement strand
TGGATAAAGTCACTTTTCAATGGCATTAAGCATGGTTAATCCCCAAGTTTGTAACATTTTCAAATTACAAGATCATCTTTAATACATTCTTTGAAATAACTACTTTCTTGAGTGCTAGAGAAAAAGTTTGTAAATTTTGTTCAAAGAAACAACCACAACCTAATTTGTTTTGTGTTGAATGTAATAAACGAGAGTGGGCTTTTGCCTAAATTACATCTCACTTGATATCTTTAAAAAAATAATTATCTATCACATCAAACTTTCTTCTTTTTTATTTTCTAATCTGATTAATTTCCCTTCTTTTTAATTACAAAATTGTTTTTAGTAAAATGATCTCTTTACGCCTGTGAAGTCCATAAAATCATGTCAAGTTCTAGCATAAAATCCAAGATACTTTATTCAAAATTCTAGTTAGATTTAGATATTGGGATCAAAAATAAAAAAAGATTATTTTAGGCGTTTGTAGAGTTCTTTGAATTCAATTGAAATGGTACATGACAGATTAAGCATATGAGTAAGTTGATTCATGTGTGTTTTGTTATGTGCAAGCTGTCTTAACAGTGTCAAAGCTTTTTGTGGAGATTTTACTGAAAGAGTGCTTTTGCCAGTCCATGTATTAAAGGCATCTTCAACATCCAAGCAGAAATTCAAAACAAATTCTTTCCAGTGTGGTATAGCTTTTAGTGCTTTTTCATTAAGAATTACTAGCGCCAATTCACGAAATTCAATTACCCTATCTACATACAGCATGTCGAGGGCTTGTTTGATTTTTTCTTCTTTGTATTCTTGTGTATTTAGCATATACATTCCGGCAATACTCATACTATAATTAACTCATAATCAAAGATAAATCAAGTAGTTGATTTTCTGAAAATTTGTTACAAATATTTAATCAAAATTAACAGATGTAAAGAATTCAAAAAAAAAAAAAAAAGATTGGATCTTATTGGAATGGGTCAATAAATGGACAGTTAACAATGTGGTCACTATCCATTGGACGTGCAATACCAATGTCGATCAAGCCAGCTTTCTTGTATGCGTTCATGTCATCTATAGTTTCTAGCAATTGTGCTTCATCAGGATTATCCCATCCTATCATGAAGACTCTCCACATTGGAGAATAATTTGCATCACCAGGGGCTGATGCTGCAATTCCGGGTTGGAATCCTAGGGGACCAGTACCCTTTAGACCATTTTTGAACTGAAACAAGTCTACTGCTGCTGAATTTGCAATCAAGCTTGCAGATGAAGGTGCACTTACAACACCCATCATTCCGGCAGGACCACTGGGAGTAGCATCTGTTACAATGTAATAGATAGTTCTACCATCTGGGCCCCATCCACGATGAGCAATGAAAGTTACAGTCATCTCTTCTGTATCGATATCAAGAACTTGACCACCACCATATGGTGTTTCATCAGTCAAAGTTTTGTCTTCTTTGACCATCATCTGACCATCTGGCCAAATGATTTGTGGCATGTTCAAAACTACATCAAGTTCTGTTAATGTAATTTCGTCATTCTCAGCTGCTTCCATAATCATTGCATCTGAATCAAGTACTCTTGATGTTTCACCTTCATTCCATGTAACATGGACATGAGAAGCCAATGCACTATACACATCTTCTTGTGCAGGTGTACTTGTAAAGACTTCACCTTGGTATCCATGAACACCATCGCCTTCAATGCCGTTGGTGAACATGTATGTTTTTGAAAGTGCCTCATCAGGAGCATTTGTCAATAAAGGTGCAAGTTCTACTTGCCAACCTTGATTCTCTGTAATGATTTCTGCATGCTTTGGATCACTAGAGTCAGTGATGATAAAGTAAACATCTCCGCCATCATAGAATCCTTGATGCAGTGGAATATCTGTTGGAATATTTGCTCTTGATAATCTAAGTACAGATCCCAAGTCTGCTTCAGTTACTTCTTCCATCATGGCTTCTTCTTCCATCATGGCTTCTTCTTCCATCATGGCTTCTTCTTCCATCATGGCTTCTTCTGTAACTGGTGCTAGAGGAATTGGTTGTTTTTGCTGTTCCATCCAAGCTGCTTTACCACCTGGAATTTCAGAACATAACTGTAATCCACAGATATTTGTACTAGAACCATACTGTGAGGTTCCTGTGCCTTTGCTTTTGAGAGCATCAACATCTGTGAAATAGTCAATAGTCAATCCTGTAGTAAACAAGGGAATAATTGCAAGAAATGCAATGTATCTTAGACTCTTATTCATTGAAAAATTAATAGATTTTTTCTTTAAAAGAATTTGTCCAAATCAGTCATGTTATACTGGAAGTTCTGTGAATCTATTTTCTACATAATCCCAGTTTACAACATTCCACCATGCTTTTACATAATCAGGTCTTTTGTTTTGATACTTTAGATAGTATGCATGTTCCCAAACATCAAGTCCCAACAAAGGAATTTTTTGAAGAATCCAAGGACTGTCTTGGTTTGGAGTTGTAATGATTTCAATTTTATTATATGTCTGATTGAAAACTAACCAACACCAGCCACTTCCTTGGATTGCAATTGCTTTTTCTGAAAAAACTTTTTTAAAATTCTCAAAGTTGTCAAAATAAACATCAAAAGAGTCTTCCAATTTTCCTTCAGGTTTACCATCGCTGTTTGGAGTCATTGTTTCCCAAAACAATCTGTGATTCTCAAAACCCCCACCAAAAAAGTTGATTGCACTTTGTCCTGATTCAGGAATTGATTTTAGATTAGAGAGGATAGATGAGATATACTGAGGATGTGATGCACTGCCAACTTGTTCAAGGGATTTATTTAGTCCATCAACATATGCTTGATGATGTTTTTGATGATGAATCTTCATTGTTTCTGTGTCAATGAATGGTTCTAGTTGATCATAGTCATAAGGTAATTTTGGGAGTTCATATCTAACCATAAATCAAATTATTTGAATCCACATATATTCTTCAAGAACAAAAGCAAAATCAAGTATTTATCAAAAAAACATTTTTGAATATAATAGAAAGGGTGATAAATCTTGGAGATGGATACAAAATATGAGAAAACTTGGTACTATTGATTTAGAAATTTTAGATTTAGCAATTAAAGAAAATGGAGTTTTTAATGAAAATAATTTAGAAAGTTCAGAGTTAAAGAGGTTAGGAGTTGGAAGAATTCTTGATGCACTTGCATCACTAAAAGATAGAAAAATGATATCATTAAATAATGATGGTTCTTTTTCTATCACAAATCTTGCACGAGAAATTCTTTGGAGTAACAATATTCCAACATGGGCAAAAATTTTACGCCTACTTCAAATAAAGTCTTGTAACATGGAACAGATAACAAATATTCTTAGAACATCTCAAGACAAACTAATAGAAGATGTAGAAAAATTAAGGAAATCTCAATTTATTCTAATGTCACCACAAAGAAAAGAAGATAGACTAGTCAAAATTTATGAGATTTTACCAGAAGGAATAGAAAAGATTGACAAAACAGAGACTGAAGGATTTGACAATACTAATTTTGAAGAATCTAAATCAGAAGTTGAAATTCTGGGTTTAATTGATGAAGTTATAAAAGAAATTAATGACTCTCAGATGGAACAACTAAAAAAAGACAGTATTGCTGGAAAATTATTAAAACTAAAAGATAAACTGGAAATTTAAGGTGAAATGATCTTTTTCAGTTCTAGGCATTTAGAATCATATTCATTCAAGAACTGCTTGGAGATAATTAGAGAATCTTTGGTGTATAATTCACATGTTTCGTAATCTATCAATTTACTAGTATTTTGGTCATTAGCCACATACTGCAAAATGAGAATCCCTACAAGTACAATTATCAAAATAACAGGTACTCTTGTTGAATAAATATCCACAAAGTTTGCTAGATTATTTTAAACTTAAGCGTATTGAAAACATTCTTTTTCAGTTCGTAATCATGACTAAATTTAGTTTTTTTATGGACAGAACAAGATTCAGTTATTTGGAACGAATCTTGTCTTGTATCTGAGCTAAGATTAATTCTGCTTTGTTCTTGTTGTCATAGTTATCAGCTGAATCATCTATTATCGCATCAATCTCAAAACTCTTATCTACCAAAATATTCGCAACATGATCATCTAGTGTTCCATTTCCAATCAAATAGTATGCAAAAACAGTATTTTTCTGACCGATTCTGTGTAGTCTGTCTTCTGCTTGTCTATGGATTGCAGGACTCCAATCAAGTTCTGCAAAGATAACATATTTTGCTCTAGTCAAGTTAATGCCAACGTTTCCTGCACGTAGACCTGCAATCATTAGTTTTGATTCACCATTTTGGAATTTGTCAATCTGGTCTTGTCTAAATGTATCTGTCTGCCCTCCAATTATAGCAACAGGAGAAAATTCCTGTAGACTTTCATGAAGTAATGTATGAATTGCTCGGTGGTGACAAAACACAACAACGCTTTCTTCAATCTCCATAATGTTTTTAACAAAATTGATTACATGCGGAAGTTTTGCAATACCTGCAATCTGTCTCTCGCTTTGAATTGCTCGCTGGTATGATGCAGACTTTGAGAATTCACTGTCTGCATCTTTTTGTTCTTTCTCAAGCTTCTTCCAGATTTTATCAAGTTCTGCAAGATAGTAATCAGTATCTGCTGCAATGACTTCTTTGTAGCGAACTTTGTCTTTGAGTTCTTTTAGAACATCAGACTTTTTTCTTCTCAGCATGACATGTTTCTGCAATTCATGTCTGAGCGAGGCTCGCTTGTTTTCTAAAACAATAGCTTTTCCCTTGTCATTGACATAGCAAAAGTATTCACAAAATTCCTTAAAACTTCCAAGTAATCCTGGTTTGATAATATCAATTATTGGCCAGATTTCAGAACCTCGATTGTATATTGGAGTACCAGAAAGACCAATTCTATACAATACAGAAGGAAGTGCTGCAAGTTTTTTGACTGCTTTGTATTTCTGGGTAGTTTTGGACCTTAGATTGTGTACCTCATCACAGACTATGGTCTTTATTCCAAGTTTTGCCAAATCAACACCTCGCTTGAAAAGCAATTCATAGTTGATTACGTAAATGTCGGCCTTTCCAAGTTCTTTACATTTTCCAGTTCGGATAAGTATAACGCTAGGAGATTCTGATTCTATAATTCGTCCATTCCTGCTCTTTTTCTTTAGAAACTTTGCAATCTCTCGCTTCCAGTTCTGTAATGTCACTAAAGGTGCAATTACAAGTACAGGAAATGTTTGTTTTTCAGTAGCTACATAAGACAATGTTTCAACAGTTTTTCCTAGACCCATCTCATCAGCTAGCAACGCATTACCAGAAGATTTTAGCAAAAAGTCTAGTCCTTCTTTTTGGAAATTCATGAGCTTGCCTCGAAATTGTTCACCAGCTTTTGCTCGTTTCAGTTTATGTTTAATTGGAGGTAAGATAGGTTTTGGTGCATAAGTCTTTATGATTTTTCTTTGCCATACATATTTTGATAAAATTTCAAGCGGATATCTATCCATGAGTAGTTTGATCTGTTTTACATTTTCAAGGCTGTCAGGAATTATTACTTCATTTACATTTTCGCCATACCAAGCTTCAGGAACTAGTCTTGAGATCATGTTTACTGCGCGATCACCTGAAATTTTCCAACTCCAGATTTTTGAATATTTATCAAGAACATATTCCAGCGTGCCAATAGTTTCCAGGGATGTTTCCATAATTTGTGGTTAAGATATTTTTTTACCTTATGAATCTTTCATGTTTCTTAAGATCAGTGAATAATTAATTAAAATCTACAAGCGTTAAAATATGATAAAATTACTTAATATAGGAAAAAGTTTGGCATTAGATCTCTAGGCTCAATATAACACAATATAGAATAAAAAATAACAAATAATTAATCAATAAAACGAACTTTAGGTATGGTTGAAGAGGGTTTTTCTTGGATTTATCTGATCTTTTTCTTGGTTCCTCTTGTAAGAATAGTTCCTAGGCTAGTAAGAAAATGGAGAAAAGGAAAAGGTACGTTTGATGAAAACCAATTTAGCCAAAGAAATCCAGAAATAGAAAAAATGCCAGGGTCATTTGAAAGAGTAGAATCATTTGAAAGAGTAGAATCATTTGAAAAGCCAAGATCTTTTGATAAACCACAAAACAAAGAGATGCAAGTTTTAGGAGAACTAAATAAAGGAGTCAAAGATTTCAATAAAATTCAAAAAAACCTTGGCATAAATTATCAAGAGTTAGAAAGCATTTTGAAAGACCTAGAAGATCAAGGGTTAATGAAAGTAATAAAGAAAGGAGGGCTTTTAGGAACTAAAGTAGAACTATACCCAACAGATAAAGGCTTCAAAAGATACTATACTTGAGAATAGTTATAGATTTTCAAGTTGCATATGTTTAAAATTCACTGTGTTTTAGAAAAATTATGGATTTCATACAAGATATAGAACCAACTATTGAAAAGCCAATTATAATTGCAGCAATGCAAGACATGGGAAATGTTGGAAGTATTGTAATAAATTTTATCAATGATTCTTTGAGAACAAAAATATTTAGAATTGCAAGAATAGCAAATCCAACATATGTAGTTGATAGAGGAGGATACATTGAACTTCCAAATGAGAGTTGGGAGTACAAGTATACAGATGACTTGATTGTGTTTGGTGGAGGAAAAGGACAACCACAAAGTAACAGTGAGATAAATTCTTTGTGTCAAGATGTAATTGATATTGCAAAAAAATATTCTGCAAAGTTCATCTATACGTTTGGGGGTTTTCACACTAACAGAGTTTTAGATAATAATCCCAAGACATACATCACTACAACATCTATAGAACTAACAAAACAGATGGAAGGGCTACATGTAGAGACAACTCCTCAAAAATCAATCATTACAGGATTTAATGGATTGATTTTAGGATTTGCAAAGAAAAATGGAATTCAGGGAATAGGAATGTATGGAGAACTAAATCAGCCAGAGATTCCACAGTATAGAGCAGCAATTAGCATCATCAAAACTCTTGAAAAATTAACTTACAGAAAGTTGGGAGATACAAGTCAGTTAGAAGCAAGGGCACAAGAGATTGAAAGAAAATTTAAGAATTAAGTTTAGTGTGATTTTCCAGTAGGATGAGGTTTTGTATTCTCATCATGGCAATCACAGGAACATAGATGTGTTTTATGATTATTCATGCAATCAATACATTCGTAGTGTTTTCGGGTCTCACATGTAGCGCAAATCATCTAACTAGTCATAAGATATAAGGTGTTTAAGAATTAATTGGGAACATAAGACATAGTTTCAAGACTAAAATGAGTAAAATTACTCAATTAAAATTAAAAAATAGCAAATTTTTATTCATACTTTGTCTTAACAACAAAAATCAAAAGAATTTCATGTGATTAGTAATAAGATAATGATAATAGGGTTATTCTCATTTTTGATGTTATTTTCATTTATTTCAACTGCAGATGCAAAATTATGGGAGTTAGTAATTGATTTGAACGTAGAAAAAGAATACATCTACTCAGGAGAAACAGTAGTAATTACAGGCAAAGTAGTAGACCATGCATACAAGCCAATAAGAGGAGCAGAAGTATTCATTAGAACTGGAGCAGAGACCACAAAGGCATTTACTGATCCTTGGGGAATATTCAAAGCAGAAATCAATGATTTTCAAAGAATTCCTGGAACATACAAAGTTAATGTGATTGCATCATGGTATGGAATGACTGGACTAACAAGCACGCAATTTCAGGTAAAAGGAGATGTATCTCCAGTTTCTGCATTACAGGAAAAATTATCTACAGATGAAGCAAGAAAATATCTAAGTTCAAATGAAAGTGATTTTGAAAAAAATCCAATTGGTCAAACTTTATTCAAATACTATCATGGATTACTTGATGAATTAATACAAGAACAGAAAGAAAGTAGAGAGCCTATAGCAGAACAAATTTACTTAGAACAACAAAGAAAGATTGCTGAAAACCTAAGAAACCAAGCAATTAATGAATTTAATCCAGGTGCAGGAACTTATGGAGGATTTCAATATGATAATTACATTAACAATCTCAATCCAGAGATTAGAGACCTAGTTATTAGCCAACTCAACTTTACAAAGAATACTTTTGAGGAAGCACAAAAAACCAGAGATGCGATTCTTGCCAATGGTGGATCGTTTGAAGAAGCAAGACAAGTATTTCTTGACATGATTTCGATTCCAAAAGAAATGCTTGAGAAATTCAATCAAGAAAGCATAGAGAAAAAATTAGAGCAAAGTCAGGATAATAATCAAACTGAAGTAAATTCAGAAAATTAATGAACGATTGATAAATTCTACGTGCGCATTATATTCAAAATTCCATAAAAAAATTTAATGAAAATAGATATTCCATTACTTTGTCCATCTTGTGGAGGAAAAATGTATTCTGTAAGTTACGAGTCGTCATTTTCAATTCTAAAGATAAGAAGTTGGCAAGTATGTAAAGAATGTAAGTTTTAAAGAAATTCTGAAAATTTCAAAAAATCTATTTGCTGTATATAACAGCATTTTTTATTTTTCTAAACAATTTTTAAGGCATTTTAGGCACTAAAAATGGAATTGAAGGTATATCACAAATCATCATGCATCACATGCAAAAAAGCAATCACCACTATGGAAAGAATGTATGAAGATATTGAAAAAAGGGACTTTTTCAAAGACCCGTTTTCAGAAACAGAGTTAAAAAAGATCATCAAAATGACTGGAAAAAATCCATCAGAACTTCTCAGAAAAAGAGACAAAATGTTCAAAGAATTAAACTTGGAAAATAACCAAAAGACAGATGCTCAGATAATCAAATTGATGGTGAAATATCCAGGATTAATTTTACGACCTATCGTGATTACAAAAAATAAAGCATTTATTGGAAAAATTGATTTAAAAAATCTAAAATAATCTAAGATTGATGTTTTTGCTTAAAAATTCTGATTGCTTCTAAGTGAGAGCAGTTTGCTTTCAGCCCCTTGCCATGATGAAACTTGTAAAAATTTTTGAATCCAAGACATTCACACGTATTAGAAGTTACAAAGTAAGACTGCTCAGGATTAGATGAAGATTTTATCTGAAACAAATCATCGTCAATTTTAACAACACCACCACTCTCAACTAGTTTCTTTGCTTTTTTGATAGTATTTACACTCATAATTAGACAAAGATCTTCTCGTTTTTTATTCTTTGATTTTTTTACAATAATTATTAATTATTCACCATATGCAAATACGTTCAAAACAGATTACAATATTTCAAATTTGTATATTTTCATAATATCATAATATACTTAAATAATATTTTATCATACAGAATTATGCAAGAGGCTTACTTTTCTGCCTTGAAAAGTGCCTAGAATTCGATCACTCTCGTCTTTTTTTATATCAAATCAAAAATAAATTATAATCAAGATTGACGAATTATGTAATATAATAAACACACAATAGTATATGAGCATATGATATAATGAATATCATAGATGACTACAAAACTAGGCATAGATTATTACAAATATCTCAACTGCCCTGATTGTAAAGAGTTAGAATTTTACTGCACACCACACAAAATAGAGGTAGACAAAATTCTTAATCAGAGTAAAAATTCAATTTAAAACGTTCTGCAAAAGACTCTTGATTCATTCTAATCTTGCAGAAATGAAATATTGTTATAAACTAATTTCATTACTTAAGATTATTGGGTCTGAAGAGATACGTTGTCACAAGAATGATAACAATGTTTGGTGTTCTGATGATTACACTACTAATTACAATTGCTCTTGTAGGCTCCAACATGGATACTATACTAAAACAAGGAATTGTCTTTCAGGTAAGATCTGAAATAACAGAAGACCCAACAATAGCTCAAAGCTTTTCATCAGTTGGAGAATTTGAAGTTTTTGTTCAAAGTCAGATTGACCAGAGAATTAAGATTTTAGGTTTAGATGAACCGTGGTATTCTCCTCAGAGGATTGGCCTCACAATGTACAAAATATTGTTACTTGATTTTGGACATGCGACATTTCTTATCAGTGATTCTGGTTCTTCGGATGTAAGAGATATCATCTTAGAAAAACTTCCAAAGACAATTCTTCTGTTTACAACAGCTACAATAATTATATCAATTATAGGGATATTTCTTGGAGCATTATCTAGCAGTAAGGTAGGGTCCATTGTGGATAGAATAACATCAAGTTTTGCAATAATTAGTTCTAGTTTTCCTGTTTGGTGGATAGGAATGTTAATGATATTTCTATTTGCATTTACATATCAGATATTTCCTGCAAGAGCAACTCCAGATATTCCGTCATCAGACCCAGGATACATTGGTGCATTGCTGTATCACATGACACTTCCATTAATTACAATTGTAATGATAGGTTTTGGTTCATGGGCTTACTTAGTGAGAAATTTTATGGTTGGAATCATGCAAGAAGATTTCATCATAGCAAAAAAGACAATAGGAATCAAACAAACAAAGATTATCTACACTCATGCTCTAAAAAATGCAGCCCCACCAATTATAACAATTTTGGCACTAAGTCTATCAGGATCTCTTGGTGGTGCGATTATCACAGAAGCAGTTTTTGATTGGCCAGGTATGGGAAGACTATACTTTGAAGCAATTACAGTAATGGATTTACCAATCATTATTGGTTCCACATACGTTCTAACTGTATTTTTTCTTATCAGCATATTCATTGCAGATATGCTTTACGGCTATTTTGATCCAAGAGTGAGGACAGGTCAATGAGTAGTATAAGCCCTCAGGAAATAAAGCGAGAATTTCTCAAAAGCAAGATGGGAATTGCAGGCATTGTAATTCTTGCAATACTTATTGGAACATCAATAATTACCATAATTGTGATTCCACTTGAAACGTTTCAAGAATGGAACAACCCAGGTCACTGGATTTCATATCCAAAGGTTGCAATTCCAATTTGGGTGAATCTCTTTATGATAGAAAAGATTCCAGAACATAAAATATTAGAAACCCCAAATATTCAAATGAATTCACAAGGAAAAATTTCACTTACATCACATCAGTTTGGATTGAATTTTAATTATGATGACTTTCCAAGTGATTTCATCTATGAATTTTCATCAAAATATTCTGGTTCGCCTTTACTTCAAATGACAGTAATTAGGCCTGATGGTATAAAACTTGAATTAATAACAACATCACTTCCGTTCTCAAATTCAGAAACAATTCACAGTGAAAGGATTTTTTCAACAGATGGTGCTATAAAGAAAAACTTGTCATTACAATCAGAACAATTTACATTTTCACTTGACAGATTATCAGCAGAAGACATCATTTTTTCAAAAACACAAACGAATGAACCTCTAAAAGGAAATTATATTTTTTTAATTGATTTATATTCAGTGAATTCTGAAGTTCAGATTCCTGAATCAAAGCTAATCATTGGTGGTAAAGCTTTTGGAATAATGGGTACTGATGAATTAAGACGGGATTTAGCAATAGGATTGTTATGGGGAACACCACTCGCATTATTCATCGGTATTGTTGTTGCAATTGCATCAGTTGTTATGGGATTATTTTACGGAGTATATGCTGGATTCAAGGGTAAAAAAACTGATGAGACAATGATGAGATTCAACGATGTAATCTATGCATTGCCAGTACTTCCATTTCTCATCATACTTTCAGTAACAATTAGTAATAGTATATTTGTGATGGTTGGATTTTTGATGATGTTTGGTTGGGTAGGAATTGCAAAGGTATCAAGAAGTATGTCACTTCAAATCAAGACTCGTGGCTATGTAGATGCTGCAAAAATGATGGGACAAAAAGATTCTAAGATAATTCTCAAGCACATGATACCACAATTACTGCCTTATGCATTTGCAAGTATTGCAATATCAGTTCCAGCTGCAATTACTACAGAAGCTGGTCTCAGTTTTCTTGGATTAGGTGATCCATCATTTCCAACATGGGGACAGATCTTACATGATGCAAATACATTCGGTGCAGCGGCAAGAGGTTTATGGTGGTGGATATTGCCACCAGGAGTAATGATTGCAATAACAGGTCTTGCGTTTGTCTTTATTGGAAATGCACTTGATGTTATAGTGAATCCAAAGTTAAAACGATAATAAAATTAAAGTTCAAATTTGCGAATTAATTCAATATTACTATCATTCAATTTTATTGAATAGCATGATGAATTTTCATCATTGAATGCTGCCAACTTGTTAGCAAATACTTTTTTGCTGTGACCACCTTCAGATGCCATATCTGATTCATCAAAGCAAATGGACATTTGTTTCATGTTTAGATTATTTTTTAGAAGAAATGCAATAAATTTTTTATAATTTTCAGTTTCAAACCAGTCTATGTTTTTTTCTTTACTTGCTCCAATCCATATCTCTATGGAATTTTGGTATAAGACTTTTTTTCTTAATTCTTCTAATGCCATCTTTCTCTCACGATTAAAAATCAGCTCGTTGCATCTTTGAACCGCAACGTGGGCAGGTACCACCTTTATGTTTGTTTCTGCAAACAAGACAAATGTATTTTACTTTACCAGATCCTTCTTGAGAACCCAATCCAAAGAACCCACCTCCACGTGTTTCAGAGTCACCACCATAACCTCGCATACGACTCATGGCTCGTTTTCTTAGAAATAGTGGAAATGCAATGAAAATTCCAAGTGCAGCAATTAACCCAAATGGGAATGGAAGTATCATCTGTAATCCAATACTGATAACTAGTGATGCTGCGAGAAAAATCAAATAAGATTTGTAATTAAACAATTCATTAAATGTATCTTAAAAAAAGGTTATAAAGCTTTGTCAGTGTTTTTTGGATTTTCTATATGTATTTTACAAATTTTGTATGATTGAAAGAGGAATAGAATTGCCACTACTATCCCATGCAAAAATTGAATCATCATCATATGGATATTGAACAATGAGTGATACTAAACCAAAGAAATTATGCAAGTCAGTAACAGAGGGTTCTGCCGAACCACTTGGGTGTGAATGAATAATTCCAATATAACTCATATCCAATGGTAAAAAAGAATGAGGAAATCCGGCAAACGTAGGACCAGTCTCAGTAAAAGGAGGAATTACAAGTCCATCTATTTTTATTTCTCCATTTTTGGATTTGCCTTTTAATATCAAGATGCATTCATTTGGATGTTTCATGTGACAATAAGATAAAATGCTATCAAGTACATCTTTTTGTATCAAGACTTTTCGCTCAAACTTTTTCTTCTTGAAAATCATAGAAACTCTTTAGTTTTTAACTAATTTAATTTTAAGGAGGCATCACAAAGTATTTTGTATTTGAGAATTGTCTTAGTTTATCTTCAATTTTAGATACAAGTTTTGGAATATTGGAATCAATCTCTTCAATTTCTCCCTGAAAAGTTTCAGATTTTAGTTGTGAATCTTCCTTAAATGAGATGTTTTTGGTTAATTCATGTTCTAAAGATACAAGTTCTTCAGAATTAAGAGAATTCAGATCATATTTCATTTTTTCATGTTTTTCTAAATATTCTAAAATCTGTTTTACAAATCCATCAAGTGTTTCTTCAGTTTCAGTAATAAAAGATAATGATTTGTCAATATCTTTTACAGAAATAGAACCAGAAGAAATTGCTTTCCTAACATTTTCTAAAATCAAAATAACAGTATCTTTAGTTTCAGGAAGAATTACATCAAATGGATTTTTAATTAATTTTGATAAGATAATTTTTTGATCTTTGTCTAATGAGGAGCCATATTCATATCTACTAAGAGGACGAGAAATTTTTGTGAATTGTGTATCAATCTCATTTTTTATCTTTAATTTTTTAGTGTTAAACGTATCTAAAGCATTTTTCAAATCAACATATTTTTTATAATTATCAGAAGATTTTATAACTTCAATTGAATTCTGTATTGACAAAATTTTTTCATCTAGTGATTGTGTAATCTGATTTGTATCAGTAATCTTTTGAGTTTTTTCTAATTGTTTCTCTTTTAGAATTTTGATTTGATTTACTGCATCTATTATTTCATCAGAAGCAGATTTTGCAGAATCATAATTTTTTAGGAGTTTATGGATCTTATCCTGGTTTTTGTTCATTACTTCAAGATTTAATTTTAATTGATTTGCATATTTTCTTGCGAAGATGTGAATAACTCTTGTTTGTCTTCCCAAGACATCACCAACTTTCTTGAGAATTTGGTTTAGAGAAAAGTCTAGTTTTTTTGCATCATCAATAGATGAAACTTCTGGTAGATGTGAAACATCTTTTTTGATAACATCAATTACCTGTTTTTTACCTCTAACCACGATAGTTGCAAGATGTTTATCAATATCGTCGACTTTGAGATTATCTTTTGCAAGAACATTTCCTATTTTCATTAGATCATCTATCAGGGGCTCAGTATTTTTTCTCAGGTGTTTTATATCAGAGAGAAGTTGAGATTGTCGTAATTGATTAAGATTATCTACAATTTTTGTGACATCAGAAAGTTGTAACTCTTTTTCTTGAGTAATTTCCCCTAATGGCTTTTCTTCTTGTTTCTTTTTACCCCATCCAAAGACCATTTCTTTTATTATTTTATGGGGATTAAAAATGATTGTACAACTAAAATTTAAAATTCAATTGTTTTCAAGTTATCATATGACAAAAACTCCAAAAAAATCATGTCATACAGGATCTGTAAAAAAAACAATAATGATTAAAGCTTCAAAAGATAAAGTTTGGAGAAAGATTAGTAATATTTCAGGATTGCCAGCTTGGGTAGTTGATGTAAAAAAAACAGTTTATCTTTCTAAAAAGACAAGAGATGTGGGAGCAATTAGACTAATTACATTTGCAGATGGAACTAAAATTGAAGAGCATGTAGTTGCTTGGAAAGACAAAGAGTATTTTACATATATTGCAACTGAAGGCTTGCCATTAAGAGCATATGTTGCAACTATTTCAATTAAAGTAAAATCTAAAAATTTGGTTCAACTAACATGGCAATCCTATCTTAACAGCAAAAAGATGTCTGAAAAACAATTCTTCGAGTTTCTTGAATTTATGGGTTCATTTTATAAAGCATCACTTGAAAATCTTAAAGCAATACTTGAAAAATAATGCCAAAATATTTTCAGGTCAAAATGTAAATACGATAAATCAAGGAAAAAAACATGAGCGATATGCGATTTATCATGATTGGTATTGTGTTAGTCTTTGTTGGATTTATTATTCTGGGAGTATTTGGACATAATTATCAGGCATCTACTCTAGAATCAAATGAGTTTGAAACATGCTTCAAATATTCTACGGATAACCCACCAGTTGAAATCAACTGTTCGTTGAAGGTAATTGATCAGATCTTATTCTTTGTACTAGTTATTGGATTTATTGGTGCTGGAATCATTGCTTTAATTAAAGGAGTGAAAGGAAACTGGGACAGCAAAATAAAACCAGAAGACATGGTTGGTCCGGGTAGAAGAGATAATGAGGATTAAGATAAGGACTAAAGAAACTAGATTAAGATGATTTTTTAGATTTTAGTTTTTCATAATCTTCAGGATTGTCTTCTTCCAATCTTTGAAAGCATACTTCATCATATGGCATTTTTATCAACACCTTATTGTCAAATTTACATTTAACCTTAAGGAATGATTTGTACTTGTTTAGGCATAATTTCAATATAAAAAATTAATTTCAAAGCATTAGGAGTTAGATTCAATAATATTTTTCATTGTAATTATCATCTCACCAATTTCAGCTACTCTTTGTTCAAATTGATCATCGTTTAGTTCATCAGGTTTATTCAATGTCATTATAATTTCAGAGAAATCACCACTAGAGACTACTCTCATTGGGACATCCCAAGAAGAATTTTCATCAATATACAGATGATCTAAGATTCCAAGTGACTTGTTTTCATTGAATTTGAGTCGAGATTTTCCATGAGGGCCAGTAAAGAACCACCAACCATCATCATTCATTTTTGCATCAGGCATCAACTTAGGAGGAATTTCTAAAATTGCATCAAATGCTTCGCCTGTTTTCTTTTTTACAATAATTGAGATTGTACGAGATCGTGTCACATTAGAAATCCCTAACAATGATTAAAAAAGATATAGTAGGAATCAGTACTTTGGATTTATTTGTTAAGGAATTTTTTAATTTTCTTTAGATTTATGACATTTGATTCATGAAACATTACAATAGACTCAGCAAGTGAATCTGGCAAGACATTTTTAAGATTGGCAACTAACTCATCGCCACCAGTAATCATATTATCAATGAGTTTTTCAATCTCATTTTTCTCATCAGTCATTTGAAGAATATAGGTCACTTGTATTAATTAAATGTAAAAAAATTGTGATTAAATCTTAATCACATATCATGTTTTATGAAAGAATCTGTTCCTAAAGCCACGCAGTATCCAAAAAATACCTGTTCATTTTTTTAAATGTATCAAATATTATTATATGATTTAAATAAAATTCTAAATACAGATGAGAAAATGTGTTAAAATTATAATCGATTATTATATTAATAAAAAAATTAGACTTCGTCAAGCAAAAATAATTCAACAAGACCAATCAATCTATAGCTATTCTAGAGTATTAAATGAAGATCTTCACAAAATTTTGAATTAATATGCCAACTTGGAATTGTACAAAGTGTAAAATGCCAATGACTTTAGCTGAACGAAATACAAACGTAACATGCCCAAATTGTGGTAAGAAAATGATTGAGATATCTGACTAATTCTAATTATCTTTTTTTATGAGTGTTGCAGTAGAACGTACTTTTGGTAATTGTTGAATATTTCTTGAAACAATCTCTCTTATTTTTTCAAAATTAACTGCTTGTAATTTTACCATCATATCATGAGTTCCAATAGTCTCAAAGACATCTTTTACTTCTTCAAGTTCTTTGAGTTTTTCAATAATTTCAGCCTCTGCACCCAAGTCACAATTTAGCATTACATATGCATCAGTCATGAATTAAACTAGTATCCATGATTATTTAAATCTGGAGAATTTTATGAATTCTACCAAGTTACATGGACTAGGTCTTTGAGGTTTCGTCGTGGTTTTGGGAATTTTGTTTGTTCTGGATATCCAATACATAGAACAGACGATGGAACTAGATCTGTTTCAATAATATCCATTACTTTTTGTTCATCAAACATGCCAATCCAAATTGAGCTTAATCCTAATGCTTGAGCTGCTAGCTGAGAATATCCTGCAGCCAAAGTTGCATCTTGTATGGCAAATTTT
>JADFJY010000085.1 GCA_022565935.1 Nitrososphaerota archaeon | reverse complement strand
TTTTAGATTCTCGTAATCTTGAAGTGTAGGTAAGGCTTTTTCTGCATCTGCTTGTGTCTTTGGTGGTGACATAGAGGCTATCTTTTGAAATAATAATTGACATGCTTCTTGATATTCACTACTTGTTACAACTTCAAGTATTACAATTTCAATATCTTCTTGTGATTGTGCTTCTAACAATTTTTTTTCTATTTCTTTGATAGTGATGGCATTAGCAGATATTGGGAAAATCATTAACAGTATAATTAAGAGAAATAATATTTGCCTCACAAAATGAATTTGAATTATTTGAAAATAAGGGTTTTTGACTAATTCATGCCTAGATTTCTATAAATTTAGTATTCAAAAAAACTGAAATGGTAATTTCATTCAGTAAACGTAAATTCCCTCATAACAACTAAACCGATTCAGAATTACCCCCTCATTGTAGAACCAAATGTACTAAACTATTGTACTGTTCACCAAATTCTAGGCGTGAATTAACCCTATTCTCTTAAAAGTACCTAAGAAATGAAATTGTATATGAAAGTAAAAGCAATTCTTAAAAAAATATTTTCCAAGATTACTTTTGAGAATGAAAGGAAATACCCTAAAGTGAAATCTCATAAATGGTATTGGGGATAATGGTACGAAAGAAAAAGATATTGATGCCACCCCTTTTTCATACAAACTATTGGTGAACTATTGGTGTTTATCCAAGTTCTAGGCGTGAATTTCTTAAAACTACCTAAAGATTAATCAGATTCTATTATGCTCTAGTGAGTGGAGTGGAAATTGTTTTCCCGATTTACTAAGGAGTTTTAGTCCTTTAAGGAAATTCTTCAGGATTATATTCAATATTTTTTTTCTTTCAGGACACAACGTTCCCTTTCTACCCTTACCACCCTTACCACTTTCTTTTCTAGGAACAAAAATCCATGAATTTTTTCAAACTATTCTGATAAACAACTTGAGTGTATTTTGATCTACTACAACTTCTCTCAAATACAATTTCACATCTTGGTCTAGAGTCCATCAAAATTTTTCGACTCCCAGAATTAGATAAAGTCTATGACATGGTAATTGGAAATAGGCTATACTATGAGCTTTAAATTGAGTTGAGTAATCATTTTAAAGTACAAATTGAGTACAAATTCAGTCTCACGAAAACAATTAATTTTAGAAATTCGAGGAAAAGCAAAGATCTCATGTGATCTTAAACGTCATTTGTCTCCAAGAACTGTTGGAAGTATAATGAGATCATTACCATTAGAAGGACATGCTCATCAATTGGGAAAAAATATTTTGTATTTTGAAACTGCAGTTGATTCCGGAATTGAGAGAAAAAGAACTGATTTTAAAAAAGGCGATGTTGCATATTTAGCATCATCCGGAAGCATTTGTTTTTTTCTCAATAATGTGACATCTGGAAAAACCATGACACCCATTGGAAAATTAAGTAACAATATTGATGCATTAAAAGATGTTAAATCTGGAGATGTATTTTGTCTCTATGAGGAAACTATTTGATACAAATGATGTCCTGAATACCCGCCAACCCGTTTTACAATTCCTTTATTGGCTGATTCTTTAAGAAATGCATTTGCTGCAGAAATCTTAACTCCGGTTTGCCTTGCAAGATCTTGAATTGTGACTACTTTGGAGTTTTGAATAATTTTCATTGCTTGTTGCTCGTTTAACATGACTGTGATCTCTGCCTTTCTCGGGCCACTAGCGCCTTTGTCCTTCTTTTTCTTAGAGTCTTTTGTACTTGTTTGCTTGTCTTTCTTTGCTGCAGTTGGTTTCTTTGATCCACCCATAATATAAGAAAAAAATATTCCTCTTATAAACGATGAACCACATTTTTGAATTACTAATTTATTGCAAATTCAAAAAAAAAATCTAATTATTTTCAAATATAAATAACATCTTACTAATTCGATAATATGGGACTTGTGTCAAAAGGTGCAAAATGTAATGTTGATGGATGTGACCAAGATGGCACTCGTTCATTAAACACAGTTAAAGTTGAACGTGCAGGACTCAGAGTAACTTCTTCAGGCAAGAAATCAGTTCTCTGTAAAATACATTACAAAGAATGGAAAAAAGAATCTAAAGAAGATAGAGATCTTGAACGTGCTCGCTATGACAAGTTTTAGTTTTTCTTTTTTAATTTCTTTTTGTCAAATATTGGATTTTTAATATAATCATCTCTTAATTTATTATATAATTTGTCTAATTTTTTGTAGAGTCGTTTTGGTTTTCTTGTTTTTTGATTACTAAGTACATACAACGCCAGAATTGGAAATGCAATTGTTGCATCAGCATAAACTGTTACCAGTCCTTCATGTGCATTTTGAACTTTGCCCCAACTCTTTCCTTCTTGTAGTGTCGCACCAGATAATCCCCCAGTATCAGGTCGTGCATCAGTAATTTGAATAATGTAATCTTGTCCTCCATCACTTCTTCTTAGAATTTGATCTAATAGAGGACCTGTTTGTTGAGCTGTATTTTTTGGCACTCCTCCACCCAATTCTAAAATTCCTGATTTCTTTGAACTATAAAGAATTGCTGCTTGTTCAATAATTTCTCTTACAAAATCATGATTGTATATTTTACCTTTTAATCTTTGAATTGACAAATTCAGTGCTAATGATGAATCATTCATTGTAGAAATGTATACTGGAACATCATATTCGTATGCAGTTACAATGAAACTCTTTTCAGGATATTTTGCCTTCTCTTTACTCTTTTTTCCCATTAAATTACAAAATTCTGCAGATGTAAATGGTTTATCTAGAACGTTTCCTTCAAACATTTTTTGAATAACTTGATCTTCTGCTTCTAATGTTTCATAAAACTTGATGTATACATCTCTGATTCTGACAATCTCTTTTTGAAACAATTTCATATCATCAACAACAGAACTTCCTTGTTTGATAGGCAAACCCCACGCAAAATGATCTTCATGATATACGTTAGCCCCAGTTGTAATAATCCAATCAACAAATCCTCGCTCGATTAATGTTTTAATGATTCCTCCAAATCCAACTGGTGTCATTGCGCCAGATACTGTAAGACAAATAGTTGCATCTTCTTTGATCATTTTTGCATAAAGCTTTGCTGCTTCCCCAAGTTTTCGTCCATTAAATCCTGAACTCTCAAATACATCTACTAAATCCTCTATGGTCATATTTGGATCTAATTTTATGTGAGGAATGTCTTTACCATGAAATTCGTGTGGGTCCACTTTTAAAAAATAACTTTTTACTGTAATTAATGCTTACGCAAGAATTCTTTTGTATATGTTGTGTAATTCTAAATTTTCAAACAAACATTACTTATGTAGGAATGACATATAATGATACTAAATGACTATTGTTGATCTGCATGATCCACAGCGCGTAAATAGAACACCTGATAAGATTGAGGTTTTATTATCATCTGGGAATTTTATTCAAGATGAATTTAGAATTTCTAAAGTTGAATTGCGTCTATACAATGAAAGAACTGATGAAAAATTAGGTCAATATTCTCTTATTACTTCTTTTGTTGAAACTGACAAGGGTTCAATTGAAATGATATATGATGAAGGATTCCGTGGAGAAAATTCTCTTTCCAGAGCGGCTGAATTTCTTACTTCTAATTTAGGAATATCTGCCCTAATTTTACGTTCAATTATCTCTATACGTGAGAAAACATAATCTAAATCTCTATACATTTCTCTTTCTTAATACAAACAACTTGTTTTATTACATTTATTTTTAATAGATATGAATTGATCATCTCCAACCAATAATTTCCGGAGTTGATGTCTTGAATCATTCAGAACTGAATGTTGAAGAGTAGCACTTCATTTTTTTATTTAAAATTAATTCCATTTCAGGTATAATTTTTCAAAATACAACCTAAGTAAATTATTTAAAATTTAGAAAATTAGGCTCAAAACAAACTAAATTTTTCATATTTTGAGTAAACACTTAATTCAATTGTGTTTTCAGTTTGAAATTATGCGAGTATTCACATCTAATAGTTTAAAGTAAAAATCAATTAACGCCTAGATTAGTTTATGGTGTGAAAATCTATCATGGGTTGAAAATTATGTTGGGAATAAAACATCTAATTATGAATTATACTCAAATCCAAAAGTTTAGAATCTAAATTACATTTTAGAAAATTTACAAAAGAGATTACAGACAATCAGTAAAAATAGAATCCCCCCGTTTAATGCCTAAGAATTTGCTATAATCCACGTTATAATGCAGAGTTGGTTTGTTGTAGTGTTGATGAAATTTCAGACACAGAATTGAAAAATGCTATTGTGTTTTTGGTGGATAGTGGAATAATAATTTTGAATTAGAATGAAACCTGTACTAATTGTTAGATTCTAAACTCATCTTCTTGACAGTATTTATGACGTTGTTTGACGTAGTATGTATGGCAGATTTTATTGTTTGTTCAAATTGTGGTTTGTCGTATTCTACATCTGGAAATGATTTATGCAGTCATTGTAAGTTTAACACACATGAAAGATCCTAGAATATAATAATTTAGATTCTAAACTCTTTTTATTTTTCTAATTTTTCAAAGGCAGTTTTATAACTATTTGGGTTTGATTTTAGTTGGGATTCTATAATTGCTTTTGAAAATTTGTGTACGGTCATCAAATGTTTTTGAATATCATCACATTTCTTGTTACAGGTTTTGCACATGTACTTCATATCTTATTCATTCTCTTTTCCTTTTTACTCTATCAATAAAAGGCAAT
>JADFJY010000084.1 GCA_022565935.1 Nitrososphaerota archaeon | reverse complement strand
CACTTTATGTCTGGTTATACAAGTAAACTGGCTGGAACTGAAAGAGGAATCAAAGAACCAAAATCTGTATTTTCTGAGTGTTTTGGGGCTCCATTTATGCCTAGACCAGCATCAGTTTATGCAAAATTACTTGGAGAAAAAATCAATCAACACAATACTGTAGTTTATCTTGTAAACACTGGTTGGTCTGGTGGTCCATATGGAATTGGAAAAAGAATAAAGATCAAATATAGTCGTGCCATGATCACTGCTGCTCTTTCAGGCGCACTTGATAATGTAAAATATGATCATGATGATTTATTCAATTTAGATGTTCCAACTGAAGTAGATAATGTTCCTTCTGAAATTTTAGATCCAAAAAATACCTGGGTTGACAAAGATTCGTATGCTATTTCTGCAAAAAATTTAGCTCAGATGTTTGTTGAAAATTTTAAGAAATTTGAAAATGTTTCATCTGATATTATTGATGCAGGTCCAAAATCCACTTCATAAATTATCTTCTTTTAATAAATCCAATAATGCCAATAATTATTGTAATTCCTGCAATTATTCCAATTTGTTTTTCTGGAATATCTATGATTTCTAATCTGTAAGAATTTTCTGGAAGTGAACTAATTTTAATTGTGTTAAATGCAGATGATGTATTTCCATTAACTTGAATTTTTGCATCAATCCAGTATTCTACATTTTCATAGATTTCTATTGATGCCTTTTTGTTTGGTGTAGCAGTTGTAGTGTCTGTTTTTCCATCTTTACTATTTGTGATTGAAATTTTTGCAAAACTCCATTCTTCTGGATGATAAATATCAAAGAAAAGTTTTTGATTTTGTTGATTAACTGAAATTGAACCTGGTGTATAATGGAATAAAAATGGAATTACATATCGAGTACTATCATGATTGATAATTATTTTTCCTTCATGATCTCCAAAATTTTCTTCAGTGATATTCATTTTAATTTGTAAATTATTGTCTTCAAGAAAATATGTGAATTTTACAAATTCTGGTCCTTCAAATTTAACATCAAAATTATCAAATGTACCATCAATCAATTTTAATCCTAATTGTTTTTCAGCAATTAGGTTATCTGACGAAACATAAACTACAAAATTTGGTGGTGTGATAATTAATTTTGCACCAAATGCATTTCCTATGTCTAATCTTCCAGCACCTGATTCGTGTAGTGAAAATTCTTGTCCATAAGCATCTGAAACAGGCTCAACTGTAGTCAGTAATAGTGATTTTATTTCATGATGATGAAGTTCTGGGTTTTTTTGAAGTAATAGTGCTGCAGCTCCTGAAACATGTGGTGCTGCATAACTTGTTCCACTCGTAAAATTGTACCCTCCATTATTTTGTGTGGTATTGATATATGCACCAGGTGCAACAATATCTGGTTTTATGTAAAATGGTGATACTGGCCCTCTAGAACTAAAATATGCTACAAAATCTGGATTGTAAAATAAATGCATATTTGCTTCATTACCATTTTTTATGGATTCTTTGATTTCAAGTCCTTCTTCTCTATCAATTGATACAACTGGAATTTGTGGTTTGTATCCTGGTTCCATAAATTCATGAATCAATTCACCCAAAAAAACTCCTGCTCTGTTATTGTACACAATCAAAGCTTTTGCTCCTGCATTTGCAGCATTATTTTCCTTAATGGAGAAATACAATAATTCTCCTTCTACATCACTTCCCCTTTCAACAATTAATATTGCATCTTCTACATCAATGTCTTTCAAGTTCTCAATTTTTCCATATCCTCCAAAAATTATTTTTCCAATTATTGGTTCTTCTAGTTTTAAAGAACCTACCATTGGAATTACAGTATATGGTTTTTCATCTACTTCTAATGTTGCAACTAAACTTGAAGTTAGATTGTTATATGTTGCACCTACCGTAACAGATCCAAAATTTCTACCTGGACTACCAATTGTTTTGAATTCTGGACCATCATTGCCTGCAGCAGTTACTACAAAAATTCCTTTATCTAATGCATTATTTACTGCACGTTCAATCTTAGAGTTTGTTTTGTTTACACCTAAACTAATGTTTATAATATCTGCACCGTCATCAATTGCTTTTTCTATGGCTCTAGTGATTAATTCTGATGATACTCCTTCACCATCTTCTGAAACTTTGTATGCAAGAATTTTTGCCTTAGGTGCCATTCCAACTAATTGACCATCTGCTGCAATTATTCCTGCAACCTGAGTACCATGTCCATTTGTATCTAGAGGTAACTGATTTTCATGTATGAAATTATATCCTCCAATTACTTTTCCATCAGGACCCCATCCATATAGATCTGGATGATTAAAATCTACTCCAGTATCAATTATTGCTATTTTAATTCCAGTTCCATCAATTCCATCCATTCTTGGAATTTCTGTTCCAACATATGGAATACTTCTCTTCAAGTATGTTTTAATTTCATTTTCAGATTGTAGAGGTTGATATAAAATAAAACCCACCAAAAAAATCACAATAAAAGAAAAAACTAATAATTTCACAAGTTTTCTAACTATTTTTACAAGTAAAAATGAATTGCTTACTAAACCAATAAATTGAATAAATTTTCAAAGGAAGTTATGGGAAAATACACACTTCCTGAAATGCCCTATGCTTATGATGCATTAGAACCTCACATTGATGCAAAAACAATGGAGATTCATCATACCAAACATCATCAAGCATACACTGACAAACTAAATGCAGCTCTTGATGGATGTCCATCTGAAATTCAAGAAAAAGATATCCTTGACATTTTGTCTGATATTAACTCAGTACCAGAAGACAAAAGAGGCGCAATTAATTTCAACGGTGGTGGCTATGATAACCATAGGCTATTTTGGAATAACATGAAAGCAAATGGAGGAGGAGAACCTGGAGGATCAATTGCTGATGCAATTAACAGTTCTTTTGGAAGCTTCTCTGACTTTAAAGAAAAATTTACATCCACTACAGCAGTAATTCAAGGCAGTGGTTGGGGATGGTTAGTATACAATCCTTCTTCAAGTAAGGTTGAATACAAATCAATGCCAAACCAAACTAGTCCAAGAACTGAAGGATTAGTACCATTGTTAGGCTGTGATGTTTGGGAACATGCATACTATCTCAACTATCAAAACAAAAGACCAGTATACATTGAAGCATGGTGGAATGTAGTTAATTGGGATGAAGTAGAAAATAGATTCTCAAAAGCAAAATAAAGTTCTAATCTTTATTTTTTTATTTTATTATCGTTAGAGTTATCTGTGAATGAATTTATAACCATCTAAGAATGGTTTGTTGTAAATGAGTGAAGAACAGACACAACAGTTAATGCAGCAAATGCAAATGCTTGAAACATATTTTTCTGAATTATCTCAAAGAGAAGTAACTTTCCTGAATGTTTTAAAAGAGACAACTGCTTCAATTGAATCCATCAAATCTCTCAGTGAAAAACCTGAATCAGAAACTCTTATTCCAATTGGAATTGGAACATATATTCCTACAAAAATTTTATCTAACAGCAAGATTGTTTTGAGTATTGGTGCAGGAGTTGCTGTGGAAAAAGATTTTCCTTCAGCTATAAACTATCTTGAAGTACATATTAAAGAAATTGAGGTTGCTTTACAAGATAACGCTGCAAAAAAACAAGATGCAGCAGCACAATTGGAGAAAGGACGAGAACAAATTAATCAATTAATGCAATCTGTATCACAACCAAAATCCGGATAAAAAAAATGTTTGAGAAAATTCGTGATGCATTTTCTAATGCAGCGAAAAGCCTTAGTGAAAAGGAACTCAAAGAAAAAGATATTGAAGAAATTCTTTTTGAATTAGAAATAGCTCTTTTAGAATCTGATGTAGCTAGTGAAGTGATTGATGAAATTAAATCTGACCTAAAAGAAAAACTAATTGGTTTAAAAATTGACAAGCATCAAATTGAAAAATTTGTTAAAGATAGTTTGATTTCAAGCATCTCTGCATTATTTGATGCTGTAGAGAAAATTGACCTATTAGAAAAAATTGATGAAAAAAAGAAAAAAGGACAACCATTTTTGATTTTATTTGTTGGAATTAATGGCACTGGAAAAACTACTTCTTTAGCCAAAATTGCATATATGCTACAACAAGCAAAATATTCTGTTGTAGTTGCTGCAGCCGATACTTTTAGAGCTGGTGCAATTGAACAATTACGGGAACATACCAATCGTCTTAATCTAAAACTTGTTGCACAGAATTATAATTCAGATCCTGCAGCCGTTGCTAGAGATGCTGTATTGTATGCAAAATCTCACAAAACCGATTGTGTGTTAATTGACACTGCAGGAAGAATGCAAACAAGCAAAAACCTAATGGAAGAAATTGAAAAAATCAACAAAGTTGTAAATCCTGATATGACAATTTTTGTAGGTGATTCTTTAGCTGGAAATGATACTGTTAACCAAGCACGAGAATTTTTTAAACGTGTAAAATTCAATGCTTCTATTTTGACAAAAAGTGATGCAGATGCAAAAGGTGGTGCTGCTTTGTCAATTGTGAAAGTCACTTCTACACCAGTTCTTTATGTTGGAACAGGACAAGAATATTCTGATCTAAAACCCTTTGATAAGGAAACTTTTCTAGAAACTGTTTTTGGTTCATTAGGTGATGTTGACATAAAACTAGAAGAACCAACATCAAAACCAGAACCAACACCAGAACCAGAACCAACACCAGAACCAGAACCAACACCAGAACCAACATCAGAACCAACATCAGAACCAACATCTGAACCAACATCAGAACCAACATCAGAACCAACATCAGA
>JADFJY010000083.1 GCA_022565935.1 Nitrososphaerota archaeon | reverse complement strand
TAAGTTCTGATATTGGACATGGTATAGCTGTTGATGCCTCAGGAAATGCATATATCACAGGAATATTTCAAGGCACTGCTGATTTTGATCCCGGAGTAGGCACTGCCAATCTTACTTCCGCAGGCTTCTCTGACATCTTCTTTGCCAAATATCAGGATTTCGGAGTGGGGTTCAGTGAAACGCAGAAAAATTCAGCCGGGATAAAGGTTTATCCCAATCCATTCAATGCTTATACTACTATAGAATTCAAGAATTTGAAAAAAGAAAAATTGTTCTAAAATGGTTAACCCAACGAGGAATCAGAGCTTATGATAAAGTAGCAGAGACGATTGGAAAATATTATCGAGATCCTAATTCGTTACTCAACAAAATAGAATACGGAGTTTAGATATGTCATTTCTCAAAAAACATGAATCAGATGATAAAAAGAAAAAATTAAACAAAAAGATAGATGCAGAACTGCCATTTTTTATGACAATAGTAACATTGTTAGCTACCAGTGGTTTTGGACCATACACAATTTTTCAAAAAATTAAAGAGATGGACTTGCTTCCAAATGTAAGAATAGAGTCAATAAAAATTATAAAAAAAATTGACATTTTAGGACAAGATCCATTGATTGTAATGGCTGAGACAAAAGAGAGAGCTTCAGAATTTGGAGAGTTTCTTGCTGGATGGGTGTCTGCAATTCAAAGTGGAGGAGATGTTGTAAGTTATCTCACAACAAAAATGAATAGTGCTTTTGAAATTTACGAAGCCCAACAAAAAGAAAAAGCAAACAAAGTTCAGACAGTAATTGAAACATACATGACTATGCAAATAGTTGTTTTAGCCATATACATTATCGTTACTGCTACGTCTACTGATGGTGTAGGTACTCCCCCAGGACCAGACGATATGGATCCGTTATATCTGGTAATTATCATGCCTCCAGGAGTTACAATATTGTTTTTGGTAATTGCTCATAAAATAACTGCATCAAAAATTAAAGAATTAGATTGGAAAAAAATTCTAATGTTTGGAATGCCAGGAATTTTAGGTGCAATTGCAATAATTAAATTAAATGTGCTACCAGATTATAATTTATTCATTTTAGGCGGAGGATTAATTGCATCTGCAATATGGCCTGCAATAAAATTTAAAAAGAAATATCGCTTTGCCCTTGATGCAGAATCTGCAACATCAGTAATTATGAGAGATGTGGCAGAAGCAAGAAAAGCTGGTCTTGGTCCTGAAAAATGTGTAATTCAAGCAACAAAAAGAAAAGATTACGGATTATTTAATTATGTAGCTAATGGGATTGCAAATAAACTACAATGGGGTATGACATTAGATGATATTTTTAGTTTCATAAAAAGAGAAGTCACTAATTTTCAAATTTTAATTAATTTTAAAGTGTTATTTGAAATTATTTCTGCAGGAGGTGGAAACGTAAAGACATTGGATTCTTTAGCACATGTTGCAGAAAAAATGAAAGTCATAGAGAAGACAAAAAGAGAAATGCTCCAACCATATGTGATGGTGGGATTTATGTTGATTGCAATTACAGGATTTACAACCTTGCTTGTAATTGAATCCTTGACAAGTTTAGGGGCCCAACTTGAACCAGACGAGGAGAAAAGTGCAGCAATGGAGTTAATTGCAAAATCAAGATTTGAGTTATTAGGAATAGCAATTTTAATACAGTCATGGATAGCAGGATTATTTTTAGGTAAACTTACTACTGGTTCTTTTTCAGGAGGATTCATGTATTCAGTATGTCTTGTGGCAGTTACAATTGGGGCAATATTATTAATCCAGTTAAAGCTATTCAGTGTAGCATCAATATACACATAAACTGTATGTATTGTAATATTTCATACTGTTCAATATAACAAAAATTTATCAAATTAATTTAGGATGAAAGCCATTTTTCTGATATTAGGTGTTATTGCAGGAATTCTTGTAATACCTGCACAGGCTCAAACTACAGCCGAATTTGGATATCAACTTCATCCTGAGAAATTACTTGAAAATACAGAAGGGGTACTTCAGATTTTTGTCACATCAAATGAAATGATGGTACCAAAACAGATTGTTGATCTAAAAGTAGTAAGTTCAGATAATTCAATTATTGAAATTTTAGGCATAGAAGAGAGTGATAAATTTACGAAAGATATATTGATCAAGGCAAAAAAATCAGGCATAGTAGGAATAGTTTTAGCAGCACCTGGTTTTTCGTCTAAAGAAATTTCATTAGAAGTTTTCAACAATAATAATTACCCTACACAAATATTGATGAAAATTACACCAGAAAAATTTCCTATTGATGGGCCAAGATATGGATATATCGCTTTAGAATTAGCAACAACTGGAGGATTGCCAACTCTTGCAGCAGATGATACAATAATTCATCTAAATACGCCAAATAAAGACATCATAATACTAACAAATTCCGAAGTAACAATTAGTAGTGGAGAGTACTATGTGATCACAGAATTTGAAATTATAGGTTCTGGCAATGCAATAATTTTTGCAGAGACAGAGGACATGACAAAGATCAGCAGTAGAATAAATATATTAGAACCAAATGGACCTCTCAAATTACAACTATATGCTTTTCCTCAAGATTATAATAGTTATAGTGGAACAAGAGGATTTGCAATTATACAATTATTAGATGCTGATGGAATACCAGTTCTAGCTGAAGAAGACATTCATTTTAAATTGAATGTTGAAAATCCTGACAGTGCAATTAATACTAGTAATGATTTCCAAGAAGTTTTATTTGATAAACAGCAATTAGTGATTAACAAAGGAAGTTATTCTACTTTTACAAAATTTACACCTAGATCAGGACTAGGAGATATTACTACATCCTATGAGCAAACATTTACCATGTTCATTTCAGTAAACAATTACCTAACAGGTTCTACGTCAATTAACATATTTCATGATCAATTAGGTGCATTAGAAGGAGAAGGTCCAGCAGTTACCAATGTTTTGCCATTTCTGACTACTGGAAAAGAAGAGATCATAGCTGTAACTTATTATGAAACAGAGATTGAAATCTCAAGGCAAACAGGAGGCTCGAAAGAAGGAACAACAAACAGAGAAACAGTTACTGTTACTGTACCAGTTACAGCCAAAGATGATCATAGTGTTATTTTTTCATCATCTGAATTAGATACAGTAAATCCAATACACCCCATAATGAAAAAAGGTGAGAATGTAGTAATTGTTTTTGGTAAAACAGGTACTGTGATACCTGAAGAGGGTGTGAGTTTTTCCATTACAGATAACCAAGGAGTAAAAACAATTATAGGAAATCCAATAGGCCCTAGTGAAAATTCCATTTCATTAAGTGTTGAACCACTAATACCAATGATTTTAGCTGAAAAACAATTTCCAGTATTAGCATATTTAGTTGAAGGGGCAGGAGAAGATGGAGAAACTACAACTACAGAAGAGGGTGAAGATCCACGACTTGGGGTTACACCATTTATTGAAGATGCAGTATTGACTTTTTCAGCAAATGAGTTTATTGAAACAGATTATTTAACAATTAAACAAAATCAACCATATCAATTGATGAATATGATGTCAAAAGAAGTAGGAACATCTACATTGTCATATCAAATGAGTGGATTTGATGGAACAACAGAGATTGTTAGCTATACTACAGATCCTGTAGAAATTCATGTTTCATTTCCAAAAAATATTCTAGCAAATTCTAAAACTTTAGCTACAGTTCAATTATTAGATTCATCTAACAATCCAGTCTATGCTAAAAAAGACATTGAAATAAAACTTGTTTCAAATAATGAACAAATTTTAAAAACTCCAGAAGAATTAACAATTAAAAATGGAGAGTATTTTAATTCATTTGAACTTGAAACATTTAATGAAGGTGAAATTGAGCTCGCATTACTTTCTGAAGACTTTGCCTTATCAAAATATGACATTAATGTTATAGATATAAGTCCAGTGCTATCATTAAACCTTCTTGGAGGCATGAATTGGAATGAAAGAATTGAAGCTCAGTTATCTGTCACTATTCCACAAATTACAACTTCACTAGATGGATTTGATGTAGAATGGGAAGTAACAGGAGGTGAAGTAGTACAGTTTGATGAGGTCACAAATTCAAATGGAATAGCAACATTAAATGTAATTGCTAATGAAAAAGCTCAAGTCGCTATTTCCGTAACAGTTTCAGGTAACGGATTGAGTTCTTCATCATTATCGAAAACTGCAGCAATACTTAACATGCCTATAGAAGAACTTGTTATAGAGGAGTCCACAAATGAACTAGGGCTACCAATAGATCTAACCACAATGATTTTAATTATAATTCCAGTTGCAATTGGAGGAGTATTATTTGTTTTGAAACGTATGGACAAACTTGATATGATTACAGAAAAAATTCCAATTGGAGATAAAATTGAGGAAATTAAAGAAAAAATATCGGATATCCGAAATCGTTAGAAATAATAGTAAAAAATATGACTAAAAAAGAGAAGGCTATTCTCAATACATTTCAAATATAATCCAATAAAAATAAGATATAGAATGATTGAATCTCTAACAAATTATTACATTATTGGGATAGGATTAGCATTAACCATGTTAATTGTTGGTTCAATTATTGATGTTTGGAAAAGAGAAATTCATGATTATTTCTGGTTAGGATTTGGAATTATTGGATTCTTACTTGTGTTTATAAGCTCTGATCTTATTCCTAATCTATTAACAATAGGATTTGCATTAATCATAGCACCATTTGCAATATTGATGTGGAGAATGGGACTATTTTGGGGGGCAGATGCATTTGCTCTGATGGCAATGGC
>JADFJY010000082.1 GCA_022565935.1 Nitrososphaerota archaeon | reverse complement strand
AAGGAAAGACTCACAAGATGGCTTTTCAAAAAGGCGGGACAATGAAATTTGAAAAAATTGAGGGAAAATTCAGGTTATCTTGGAATGACGATGACTTGACTTGACTCTCAAAGGTCAGAAAAATCATCATTTAACTCAAATCTCTCAGGTAAACTTAGTTGATGTAAAAAACCTGTATCTGGTAAGTTATGTTAGATTATTTTCACTAACTCAAAATCACCTGAATTTTCAGTAATTTTAAAATTCAGAGGCATAATAACAAACTCATGATTCAGAGAGAAGAACTTGAGCAGATTTTGAATTTTGTGGCAAATAGATGGATCGAACTTTCAAAAGATCCTAACAGTAAAAATCTTGAAAATTTACCAAATGACTTTTGGATGAATTCTGTTGGCGGAAAAACTGCAAAAAATGGATACTGGATTACAGCATTAATGTATACAGAAAATGAAGCTGATGCAGCAGGATTTAAAGAAGTGTTGATGAGATGGCAATCCAAAGGAAATGATAAAAACAGAGACAAAGGTCCCGATCTAATTCAAATTGGAAAAAAGAAATAGACTATTAATAATTGAAAAACTGCACACAATTATTGTCAGAGTTTTCAATTAAAGAAAAAAAGATTCTATCAAAACATTTTTCAAATACTGATGGTGATGTATTTGCAATTATTACTCCAAAACAAGTTGATCGTGGAGCATTAATGTCAAGATATAGTAGAACAAACAAAAGTATGCGAAGAATTTTTCTTGATGAATTTTTGAAAAATAAAACTAGAGGAGAAGAATTTTACAATAGAGTTCTTTTAGAATACGGCGATGATTCTGTAGCAGAATTAGGGGAAGCACAAATTGCAATTGAAGGTTTGTCAAACATTGCTGTAAAAAAAATTGAGGATAGAAGAATTGGGTTATCATATTTAGAAAAATCTTCAAGATATGTTGCATGGAATAAAAAAGAAAAAGGAAAGTACAGATTTTACAGAGATTCTGAAATTATGAAATCAAGATTTGCCGATATGTATGAAGAGACATGTAATTTTTCATTTGATGTGTATTCAAAAAATATAGAACCAATGATAAACTATGTCAGAGAAAAATATTCTATAGAAAAATATAGTTTTAAAGATTCAACAGATGGAAAAGAAAAGTTATTTTCTAAATTAAAAAATGATGGAGATGTAAAATCTGCTAATATGATTTACAAAGGTTCAACAAAAGCCAAAGCACTAGATATTCTTAGAGGATTATTACCTGCATCAACTTTGACAAATGTTGGAATTACAGGTAATGGTCGTGCATTTGAATATCTTCTAACAGTTTTAGGCTCATCTCAACTTAAAGAAGAGAGAGATTTAGCCTCAAAAATCAAAAAAGAGCTAGATACAACTATCAAATCTTTTGTTAGACGAGCAGATGACAAATACGGTAAAGCATTTCAAAATTATCTCAATGATATTAAAAATAAATCAAAATCAATCACTCTAAAAGAAATTAAATCTAAACCTATTATTGGAGAAATGACAAATCTTGTTGATTATGAATTAGAAAAAATTGCAATGGATAAAATCATCACAAGTATATTCTATGAACAGTCACCAAGCACATCATATCAAAATATTTTGCAACAAGTAAAAAAGATTTCAAAAGAAAAGAAAATAAAAATTATTAATGAATTTGTAAAACTTAGAACAAACAGGCGGCATAGACCATCAAGAGCATTTGAGAATATCTACTATACATTTGATTTATGTAATAATTTTGGAATGTTCAGAGATTTGCATAGACATAGAGCATTAACTCTAGAAAGACAACTTCTAACAACGGATCATGGGTATAATATTCCAAATGAAATTAAAATTCTTGGATTTGAAAAAGACTTTAAAGATTCTATGAATAAAACCAAAGAAACATTTGAGAAAATTAGAAGAAAGTATCCTGAACAAGGACAATATGTTGTAAACTTTGCATATAATTATCCATATTTTATGAAATTCAATCTTAGAGAAGCTTGTCATCTAATTGAATTAAGAACAGTTCCACAAGGACATGCAGATTATAGAAAAGTTGCACAACAAATGTTCAAACAGATAAGCAAAGTACATCCTAATTTAAGTAAAATTATGAAATTTGTGGATTTGAAAGAATATGATTTAGAAAGATTTGAATCAGAAAAGAGAATAGAAGCAAAAAGAAAAAAGTTAAAGAAATAGAAAAATATTCTAATATCAAAAGGAATTGAATAGATTATGGTAGAGAAAATCATAAAAACTCGTGATGAATGGAAAGATCAGTTAAATCCAGAACAATATGAAATTTGTATTAATCATGGAACAGAAGCACCTTTTTCTGGAAAATACAATTATAGTAAATTTGAAGGAGATTACAAGTGTGTGTGTTGTGGAGAAGAACTTTTTTCATCAGACACAAAGTTTGATTCAGGTTCAGGTTGGCCAAGTTTTTGGGAGCCAATCTCAAAAGACAAAATTGAATACATTTCAGACACAGAACATGGAATAGTTAGAACAGAAGTTAACTGTAAAAAATGTGGTGCACATTTAGGTCATGTATTTGATGATGGACCAAAGCCTACAAACAATAGATATTGTATCAATTCCATTTCATTGCATCATGAAAAAGACAACGATTAGTGATTGTTATCATTATTAGAAAAAAATTATTTTAGAAATTTTGTTATAAAGCGTCTTCGTCTGTCTGCTTGTCTTTGATCTTTATTATTTTATTAACATTAAATGTGAACACCACACCATCTCCTTTTTGACCTGTACTTGCAGCTTTTTGTATAGTATTGAGAATTTTTTCTTCATCCTTATCTGCACAAAGAATTTCTATTTTTGTTTTAGGAATAAAATCACTTGTCTTATTTTTTAATCCTACATGAGCTCTATGAATTCCAGTAATTTGGACTTGATATGCTGAAAAAGTCGGAATGCCTATTTCAGCTAGATTATCTTGAATTTCATGTAAAACTGAATTTCTAACTATAGCCTCAATTTTCATCATATCTGACGTTGATTTGACGCATCATAAAACTTTTCCTTACTTTCACAAATAATAAAAAATTAAAAATAATTAATGAGGATTATACAAATTCCCATTGTATCAATTGTACAATAGTTTAAGTACAGCATAATTTTACCAGTTTTTAGAAAGATATGTCATATGATAGAGAAATGTTTGACGCAAAATGTGCTGACTGTGGAAATGATTGTAAGTTTCCGTTTAAACCAAAAGACGACAGACCGGTATATTGTAGAGAATGTTTCCAGAATCACAGATAAAATTACTAAATTATTTACAGTAAGTATTATACACAATTAATCATATTAAAATCAAAAGTGTGATTAGATGAACTGTAATTATACATCAAAAAGGAATGAAGTAATTTGAGAATTATACTGTGTGGATTTGGGGTTGTAGGTCAAAGTCTAGTTAAATTATTTGATTCAAGATCAGATGATCTCTATGCAAAATATGGGTTAAAACCAAGAATTGTAGGAGTATTTGATAGTAAAGGAAGTGCGACAGATCCATCCGGATTAGAATTCATGAAGCTTGTTGAAGTAAAGAAAAAGTTTGGAACAGTGAAAAATTATGCAAATACAAAAAATACAATGTCCGGAGTTGAGATGATAAAAAATATAGAAGCAGATGTGTTAATTGAAACTACTGCAAGTAACTATAAGGATGCAGAACCTGGAATGACACACATTACAACTGCCATGAAAAAAGGCATGCATGTAATTTCTGTAAACAAAGGTCCTTTAGCATTAGCATTTCCATCACTAATGGAACTTGCCACATACAATCAAGTTATGTTGAAATTTAGTGGAACTGTTGGAGGAGGAACACCAATTCTTGACTATGCTAAAAACAGTCTAAATGGTGAAAGAATAACATCCTTTGCAGGAATCCTAAATGGAACCACAAATTACATTTTATCAAATATGACCACAGGGTTATCTTTTGATGAATCACTCAAAGATGCCAAAGGTAAGGGATATGTGGAAGCTGATGAGTCTTTAGATTTGGATGGCTTAGATGCTGCAGCAAAACTAGTGATTCTTGCAAACTGGGTTATGGGAATGAAGGTTACAATGCCCGATATCAACTGTACAGGAATACGAAAGGTTACAACAGAAGATATCAAAAAAGCTGCCAAAAATAATTCTGCTGTAAAACTAATTGCATCATGTAACAAAGAACTTGTTGTAGCACCAAAAGAAGTGTCAAATAATGATCCACTTTGTGTTAATGGAACGCTAAATGCAATTGCTTTTACTTCGGAGCATTCAGGTACTCAAACAATTATTGGAAAAGGAGCTGGAGGAATAGAAACTGCTAGCTCCATTCTAAGAGATTTGTTAGACATTAGACAAGAGATTACAAAAAATTGAAATCTGATCTCATATACGAAAATTGAGAGTTATAATTATAAATTCTTAGTTGATTTTGAATGTATTATGGTTTATACTAGATGTGGCAAATGTGGTGAACTTAGATTTGACAATAAAATTAATCGTTGTGCAAGTTGTGGCTATCAAATTACAAGGATTGCAAGGTCATTTGAGTGAAATTATGATTGATTTGAAATTATTTTTTGGGAAGGATGAGAATTATACTAAATCAACAGTCGATACAAATATGGGTGCAAATACAGTTAACCATGAACTGTCATCAAAAAAGTGAAGCTCATCTTTGGAGATATTCTAAGACCAATAAAACACGTAAATGTCTAAAATGCAAATCTTTAATCAAAATTACCAAAGAAGAATTCGCCCTTAAATGGGGTATGGAAAAAAGAAAATAGTCTAGTTGACTATGCTTTTTTCTAAGTTATGCTAATT
>JADFJY010000081.1 GCA_022565935.1 Nitrososphaerota archaeon | reverse complement strand
ACAAGTCTTATGATCGTTAATTCTGATTCTCAATTTTTACCATTACCTAGCCATAGATATCTTAATGCATTGAATCCTTTTTTGACTACAACTGATCCACTAGTAGATTCTGTAGCAGAACATGCAACGACAACACTTTCGCAATCATTTATGTTCCATTCAGTTTTGATAATTTTTTCAGGTATAGGAATATGGCTAATTATTAAAAATGTTCAAAACAAAAATATCAGTTTTATTAAAAATGATATGTTATCTTTTTCTTTAATTTTAGGACTTGCTGGCGTATATGTGAGTTCAACTTTTGTTAGATTAGAAGTATTTGGATCAATTGCAGTAATTATTTTAGCATCTTTGGGTTTATCTGCTTTAATTAAAGAATTTTTCAAAAATAAACCTGGCAATAAGAAACCAATTGGCAAATTGATTAAACTACCGTTTGTTGCAGGAATAATCATTCTTTTGATAATTCCTATGATTTATCCTGTAGGTGCAGATTTATTTGTTCTATCTAAGACTCCTCCTACTATTCTGAATGGTGGAAGTGCATTTACAATTGCTACTTCTGATTGGCTTGATTCAATGGAGTGGATAAAAAATAACACTCCAAAAGATTCCGTAGTTGCAGCTTGGTGGGATTATGGTTATTGGATTTCAACAATGGGGGAAAGAGCCACATTAGCTGATAATTCAACTGTTAGTACTCGTATAATTGAAAATATTGCAAGAATGCTACTTAGTAATCCTGATGAGGCTTGGCGCATGTTACAAGAAATGCAGGCAGATTATATTCTTGTTTTTGTCGCAGGTGAAAAATTGAATATTGATTCACCAGATTCTTTCTATGTGTTACGTGGAGGAGGTGACGAATCTAAGAAACAATGGTTCATGAGAATAGCAGGATATGATGAATCAAAATTCTTACATCCAAATGGCTCAGATGGCACTGATTATTTTAATAATGAAACTTTACTTGGTCAAATGTTTCCTTTTTCTCCATTAGGATATGTTAATCCTAATAATTTTTCAGAACAATACCCAACTTATGTGCCTGGAACAATAGGAGTTTATGGTAAAGATATCAAATATCCATCTAATGGAGATGGACCATTAAGATTAGTATACGCATCTCAAAGCTTTGTTGAAGAAAAAATTGGACCAATGATTGGAGTTTTTATTTATGAAATAAATAAAGAGTACAAACCTATATCTTAATCTTCTAAGAATATCTTTCAGCTAATCTGTATCTCATGTATTTATCATCAGGTGAAAATTTTGCTGGATGTACAGAAATTGTTTCCTCATTACACTTGGGGCATTTTTCTTTTAATGTATAATGATTACACTTTGAACATTTTCTTAATTGAAATCTCATCTTAATTTTCTCTGGTTTTCTTTGATTCTTCTCTAGTAAATTTGAATGAACCTTTTTTCTTCTCTATGTTTGATTGAATTTCAGCAATGATTGGCTTTAATGTTTTCTCAGCAGATTTAAAATTATCTGAAGTTATCGATAGTCTATATTTTGGCGCTCCTAAATATGTAATATTTATAGTTGGATCTTTTTTTAATTCATCTAATAATATTTTTTTAATAATTTCTACTCCATCCGTTTTCTCGTTTGTAATTTCCATAATTCCTCTAATTTCAACTGATGGAAGTTTTATTTTTGAGCAAATCTCTTCAATTACAGTTGCAGTTTTTTTTGCAAGTTTGAGTTCCTTTACAGACTCAATTCCATTTCGTCCAATCTCTATGAATGCATCATAAACTGAATCAAATTTTGAAAAAATTTTATCTTCTAATTTTTCAATTTCTTCATCTGATAGTTTTGCTTTATCTTGCACATTTTGCAATAATGTTTTACCTTTTTCGAATTTTTTAACTTCCTTTAGTTTTTGTTTTTTCTGATCTTTTGAGATTTGTTTTAATGATAAATCAATATCTCCACGTTTAGAATTTACTTTCTTTACAAGTAAAACTTTTTTCTCACCATCTCTGACAAATCTGCTTATTGATCTAATCCAACCAGGAGCAATCTCTGAAATATGTAAAAATCCTTGAATATCATCATATTCATCTAATGTCACATAAGCCCCATGATCCATTACTTTGGTGACAGTAGCAAGAACAATTTCACTTTCTTCAGGCATTTCTTGAATTTCAGTAGACATTTCTTCTAAAACTCCAAAGTGTGTAAATTAATGTTACTGGTTAGAAATCTATTCCCTTTTTGGCTTTAATTCCACGCTGAAAGGGATGTTTAATCTCTCTCATCTCTGTTACTAGATCTGCTATTTCAATAACTTCCTCTCTGGCATAATTTCCTGTTAGAATTAAATCCATTCTTTGTGGCTTTGATTTGATTAAATTTAGAACATCATCAACTGAAATTAATTCAAGATTTACTGCATAGTTAATCTCATCTAAAATGACAATATCATAGTTTCCTGATTGGATTTTTTCATTACTAATCCTAATTGCTTCTTTGGCAATTTTTTGATGATCTTCCTTTGGACTCTTATCATCTATAATTCCAACAAATCCTTTACCTATTGCAATCATTTCAAATTCCGGTTCAAGCCTTTTAGATGAATCCATTTCACCATAATGCCATGAACCTTTGATAAACTGAATCATACAAATTTTCTTTTTATAACCTGTAGCTCGTAATGCAATTCCTAACGCTGCTGTTGTCTTTCCCTTTCCCTTTCCTGTATAAACAATGACTAAACCATCTGTTTCCATATATGATGTTCAAATTATCTCACTAAAAACATTGAGAATTTCTTAAAAATAAACCAATTTAAATAAAAAATGATTCTAATCATGCAAATTGAAAATTCCAAGAATTGTATTAACAGGTGTTACAAGTGGAGTTGGAAAAACATCCATTACATGTGCTATTATTCATGCCTTACAAAAACAGGGTTATTCAGTCCAACCTTTTAAGGTAGGGCCTGATTATATAGATCCTAGATATCTATCTAATATTTCAAAACATGAGACCTACAACTTGGATGTTTGGTTAATGGGAAAGAATCAACTTTTGAATAGTTTTGTTTCTAATTCCAAATCTGATGTATCTATTATTGAAGGTGTGATGGGTTACTATGATGGATTTGGTGGAGACTCTAATTATGCAAGCACTCATCATGTAGCTTCTATAACTAAATCTCCTGTACTCTTAGTTTTAGATGCAAGCAAAACTGCTCGTTCTATTGCTGCAACTGCTCTAGGTTTTCAAAAATTTCATAGAAATTCTCGTATATCTGGAATCATCCTCAACAAAATTGGTAGTAAAAAACATGAAATTTTGTGTAGAAGTGCTCTAGAAAAAATCAAAATTCCAATTATTGGTGTAATTCCAAAAAATCCCCTACTAAATATAGATTCACGACATCTTGGATTAATTTCAACATCAGATAACAAAAATATGAAAAATCAAATTGAAAAAATATCAAAAATAATTTCAAAATATTTAGATATTTCTCAAATAATAAAAATTTTAAAAAATCCAATTGATCTTCCAAAAAAATCAAAACCTGTTCATAAAAAAACAAAAACCACAATTGCAGTTGCCCTTGATACTTCATTTAATTTCTATTACCAAGATAATCTAGAAGCATTACGTAGGGAAGGAGCAGTTCTAAAATTTTTTAGTCCTGTTAAAGATAAAAAAATTCCAAAATGTAATGGACTATACATTGGTGGTGGTTTTCCTGAAGTTTTAGGTAATTTGCTTGAAAAAAATCAAAATATGAAAAAAACTATTAAGAAATTTTCTGAAGATAACCTTCCAATTTATGCTGAATGCGGTGGATTGATGTATCTAACAAAATCTATTATTTATCATAACAAAAAATACAAAATGGTTGGTTTGTTTGATGCTGAAACTAAAATGACAGAGAAAATGAGACTCAATTATACAAAAGGCAAGATTATTGCAAAAACTATCATATCAGAAAGACTACATAATTTTCGAGGTCATGAATTTCATTACTCACAATTAGATTCAGTCTCTTCTGATTCTAAATTTGCTTATGACTTGGAAATTGGTGAGGGAATTAAAAAACATCAAGATGGAATGATGCAGTACAATACACTTGCTTCATACGGTCATCTATATTTCGATAGCGGAAACTATGCACAAATTTTTGTGAAAAATTGTTTAAAGTATTCAAGAAGCTGATTTTTCTCTAATTAACTTAAAGATTGCATTAATTATGGCAGAAGCTGATGAACTTCCTCCTTTTCTACCAATATTAGTGATAAATGGCGCTTCCTCCAATTTTGATAATTCCTCTTTTGATTCTGCAGCACAGACGAATCCTACTGGAATTCCAATAATCAATGCAGGCTTTACTATGCCTTCTTTAACCATCTGAATAATCTCCATCAAGGCAGTAGGCGCGTTTCCTATGGCTACAACTCCACCATCAATATCTGATATGGCTTCTCTCATAGATACTTGAGAACGTGTTTTTCCTTCTTTTTTTGCCAATTCCATTATTTTTGGATTTGAAATATTACAAACTATGTTATTTCCAAAATCCTTTGGATTTTGCTTATTCAATCCTCCAATTACTCCATTAACGTCAACTATGATGCTACAACCATTTCTTAAAGCGTTCATGGCACTCTCAATTGCATCTTTGTGGAAAATTATTTTATTTTTTCCTGCAAAATCAAAATCTGCTGTAGAATGAATAACTCTTCTAACAATAGGCCATTCTTTTTCATTATAGTGATGTGAGCCAATTTCATCTTCAATCATTTGCATACTTGCATCTTCAATTGATTGACCTTTTTCAGTTTGCATCTTCTACCTCTTTTGCCCTTTCTATTATCAAATCTATCATTTTTTCATCTATTCCCAAATGTTTTGTAATGTATGTTTTTTTCAGATTAGAATTTTCAAGTGCTGGCGTTAAATCATTATTGATATCAGTTTTCACATGTGCTCCTTCATGGAGAAAATAAAAAACAATTACTAGAACTTCAGGATTATCTTTTTCACATTTTTTTACTCCTT
>JADFJY010000080.1 GCA_022565935.1 Nitrososphaerota archaeon | reverse complement strand
TAGTTGTAGTTAGAAAAGGAAAAAAGCAAATTCCAGATGTAACATTAGGATTAGGTATTGCAAAAACACTAGAATTAGGATACAAAAAATTTGTTTTAAGTATTGACACAAGTATATCTATTGAAAAATTCATCATTGAGAAAGGAGGTACAGTTCAAAGATCTAAAGTAGGAGAAGCAAATGTTATAGATCTCATGTTAAAAACTAATGCTCAAGCTGGAGGGGAAGGAAGTAGTGGAGGTTTTATTTTACCAGAGTTCAATTATTGTAGAGAAGGAATTCTTACTAGTGGTTTAATTTGTTCAATGTTGGGAAATCCAAAATTTGATGAAATTTTAAACTACATGGAAAATTATTTTCAAATTAGAGAAAAAATTGAAGTTGATTCAAATTTTCATGATAAAATAATTGAACAAGTAAATTCTAAATTTTCAAAAGAATATTCAGAAATAAGCACACTAGATGGAATTAAAGGAACCATTGATGAGAATAGTTGGGTTTTGATTAGAAAATCAAACACTGAAGATGCCATAAGAATTTCAGCAGAATCAAACGATAAAGAAAAATGTAAAAAAATTATTAAAGATACATTAGAATTAGTGAAACAAAGTTATGACCAAATTAGATGAATCATCAATAATCAAAATTTTTCAGGAAAAATTAGGAAATAAAAAATTTGTCTCTGAAGATGTTGAAATTTTCAATTTAGGTAAAACCAAAATTGTAGCTAAAACAGATACTCTAGTAGAAAGTACAGACATTCCATCTAAAATGAAATTAGCAGATGCTGCAAGAAAAAGTATTGTTGCATGTGTAAGTGATTTTGCTGCAAAAGGAATCAAACCTCAATATGGAATTATTTCTGTGAATCTGCCAAAAACTATTTCACGCTCAAAAATTGAAGAGATTGGAAAAGGTTTCAGAAAAGCATGCGATGAATATGGTATTTCAATTCTTGGTGGTGATACAAATGCAGGCAAAGAAATTGTGTTTAATGTCTGTATTTTTGGAAAAACTGATAATATAGTTAGCAGAAAAGGATCAAAAAAGAAGGATCTCATATTTGTTACAGGACCGTTTGGTTATACTTCTGCAGGATTGAATATGCTTCTTGGTAAGAAAAAGGGAAAAGAGAGTTTTGTTAAAAAATCTATTAAATCAGTGTTTAAACCAAACCCAAAACTCAAATTTGGAATAAAAAACAAAAAATATTTTTCATCATCAATGGATTCTAGTGATGGATTATCTACCACTTTAAATGAAATGTCAAAACAGAGTAAAAAGAAATTTGTTATTAACAATATACCTTCTATGAAAGATTTACAATATTATGCAAAATCTCAAAAATTTGATTTAAACACATTGATTTTTCATGGAGGGGAAGAATATGAAATTGTATTTACAACATCTCCCAAATATAGACAAATAATTAAAAAAAATGCAAAATTACTTAAAACTCCAATTATTGAAATTGGATATGTTACATCAGGTAAGGGGGTTTTTCTACAAGAAAATAACAGTCACATTCGCTTGAAAGACTTGGGATGGAAACATTTTAGATAATTATTCCCCATATGAAAATTTTCTATCTACATTATTTGCAATATTAATTATAGAATCAGCTGGAAGAACAGAAACACATTCATTCATCCATTTTTCATCCAGGTACATCATTAGTTTCATTTCATCTTTAGGAAGTTCATCAATACTTGACACTGAATAAGTGGCATGAATTTTGTATCCTTCATTGGCGATTAGTTGACATTTTTCTTCCAAGGGAGACAAAATTAAATCATTAATCGGTGTTAGAAATTGAAAACCTATAGATCCTAGTAAAGCAGTTGCAATTACAATTCCAATTACCAAGAGAAGAATTGATACCACTAAAGAATCCAGTTGATGAGAGTATATGAATAATCATTAATTTCATGCAAAGTGACCAAATTAAGGCAAGATTAGAAAATCAATGTTTTTTAAACCCTTTAAGTCGTGTGTAGACATTGTCAGAAATTAAAGCCAAAGTTGAGCAAGTTTCAGTTAAGGAGACTAAAGTGTCAGGTGAGGAAGTAAAATCTGAGGCTAAAGTAGAAACAAAATCTCAACCGGAGGTAAAAAAAGAAAGTCCTGAAAAATGGGGAATTGTTCATATTTACAGTACTTACAATAATACAATTATTCATCTAACTGATCTCACTGGTGGAGAAACTGTTGCCTTAAGTTCTGGTGGCATGCATGTCAATGCTGACAGATACGAATCATCACCATTTGCTGCAATGAAAGCTGCAAATGCAGTAGTTGAAACTGCAAAAAACAAAGGATTCGATGGATTCCATATCAGAGTTAGTGCTGTAGGCGGAGTTGGTTCCAGAGTTCCGGGTCCAGGTGCACAAGCTGCAATTAGAGCATTAGCAAGAGGTGGATTTAAGATTGGAAGAATTGATGATGTAACACCTATTCCTCACGACACCACCAGAAAGAAAGGTGGAAAAAGAGGAAGAAGAGTCTAGTCATCTGCTTTTATTATTGCATCACAACCTCGAGAATGAAAATAATCTATCATAAATTTTGCAAATTTTTGTAATTGATCATCTCTTGGATATTTTATCAGCATGTCAGCAAATTTTTTTTCTATACTATTTTGTAAATTTGGCTTGAAGGATAATTTGAAAAATGTCCAGCCAAACTTTGTTGAAGGTTCACTAAGAAGATATCCATTATATTCTTCTACAATGGTTTGCATATGTGAGAGTGATTTTTTAATTGATAATAAATCATCGATGTAATTTTTTGTTTTAATTTCTAAAACTATATTCATTATTCATCACTGTTATGAGATGACTTGCTACTAAGTTTCTCACTTAAAGATATGAATTTTCCATCTTGCTCAATATTGATTTTTGTTGCCATTCTAACACTTAGTCCAATTGATCTAAATAATGTTAATAATTTTCCTCCATCAATAATTTCATTTATCTCACCTGTTTTAATTAATTCAGATAATTTTACAACAATAATTTTAGTTTCATTAGGAAATTGAGATTCTGCATTTTCTAAAACTTCTAATCCTCTAAATCCCAATCTGTTAACTAGTAAATCTCGTGGATTTTCAGGTGGTTTCTCTTTTGCAAGTTCTTTGGTTTTTTCAATTTCTAGTTGCGAAGAGATATTTTTTTGCATTTCAGCAAGTCTTTTTGCCTTTAATCGTTCAAGTTCAGAATCTTCTTCGCTCAACCCTTAATCACACCAATAGGCACTAATTTTGCAACTTTTGTGGCAATTCCCAAATTATGAGACACATTAACTACTGCATCAACATCTTTGTATGCTTGAGGAGTTTCTTCCACAATTCCATCTCTGGTCAATGCCTTGATAAATATGCCTTTATCATTTAGAGATTTTTTAACGTCATTTTCATTATAGATTCTCCTAGCCTTTGTTCTAGACATTGTTCGTCCAGCACCATGTGCAGTTGAACCAAAACTCAAATCCATAGAATTGGGTTGACCAAGCAAAATCCAACTTGCAGTGCCCATTGAGCCTGGAACTAAAACAGGTTGTCCCAAATCACGATATTTGAAAGGTATTTCATCACGATTTGCAGGAAAAGCTCTTGTTGCTCCTTTTCTATGAACAACGACTTTTCGTTCTTTTCCATCAACTTTGTGTTTTTCTATTTTTGCAATGTTATGTGCTACATCATAAACTAATTTCATATCAAGATCAGATTCTGTTTGATTAAATACACGTTCAAAAGATTTCCTAGTCCAATGAGTAATCATTTGTCTGTTACTCCATGCAAAATTTAATGCTGCAAACATTGCTTTTCTGTAAGACTCACCTTCCTCAGAAGTATTTGGAACACATGCAAGTTCTCTATCTGGTAAATTGATATTATATTTTGCCATTGCCTGTTCTGCAACTCTGAGATAGTCACTACAAACCTGATGACCAAATCCTCTAGAGCCGCAATGAATTAAAATCGTAATAGTTCCTTCTTTAATTCCCATTCTATTTGCAGCTTCTTCATCATGAATTTCTGTAACTTTCTGTACTTCAAGAAAATGATTTCCAGAACCTAAACTTCCAAGTTGTGGTGCTCCTCTTTTTCTTGCCTTATCTGAAACTTTGTTTGGATCAGCATTTGGAATTTGACCATTTTCTTCACAAACATCAGAATCATTTGTTGAACCATACCCATGATCAATTGCCCAACTAACTCCTCTTACCAAAACTTCATCAAGTTCTGAAGGACTGAGTCTAACTGCACCTTTAGAGCCAACACCAGATGGAATAGAGCTGAAAAGATCATTAACAAGTTCTTTTAGTTTAGAGCGAACTACTTGTTCAGTTAAATTTGTACGAAGTAATCTAACTCCACAATTAATATCGTATCCAACACCACCAGGACTAATCATCCCTTCTTCTGCATCCATTGCTGCAACACCACCTACTGGAAAACCATATCCTTCATGACCATCAGGCAAAACAATACTCTGGCCAACTATTCCAGGAATAGATGCAACATTTCGTGCCTGCATAATTGTTCTATCAGACAACATTTTTTGTAGTAATGGTTCATCAGCATATATTCTTACAGGAACTTTCATTCCAAAATTGGAGTCAGCATCAATTTGATATTGATTTTCTCCAATTTTTTTTGGAGTACTTGCAGACATTGATATCGGTAAAATTTTCTTTCAATCCAATTTAAATCATCAGAAGAATTGTAAAAAATTTTAAATTAATTAGAATTTATTCTAAAATATGTTAGATAAAGCAACAATCACAGAAAAAGCAAATCGATTACTTGCAGAGTTAAGAGCAAACCCAGATAGTGCAATTGATGAAAGAAATTTCAAACAAGGTTATTTCAAAGCTTTAGAGTGGGTATTATCAGAAACAGGAATTAAACAAAATTAATTTTTAGAATAAAACTCTAATTTGAAATTAATAAGCTGATTTATTTAGGATAAAACAAATTTTGTATTGTGATTAGAAAAAAATTAACTAAAAAAGAGATAGAAGAACAGAAAAAACATCAAAAAGTAAGAACAAGTGCTTTAAGAGC